>CAZPQR010000101.1:0-1804 GCA_964588865.1 uncultured Gammaproteobacteria bacterium | reverse complement strand
GTTAGTAATTCGTTGATGTAGGTTTTCATACTTCATTGTCCTCCTTCTCCTTTTGCAAGGAGAAGGTCGGGATGAGGTTAAATAATTATGGTCGTAAACGATTTATAGTTCGTGGAAACGGAATCGTCTCTCTGACATGATGAACGCCGCACATCCAGCCAACGAGGCGCTCTAATCCGATACCGAAGCCGGAGTGAGGCACAGAGCCGTATTTGCGTAGATCCAGATACCACTGCCACTCCGATAAAGGTAATTTCTCTTCTTTGATACGGGCCAATAGCGTCTCATAGTCGTCTTCACGCTGTGAACCGCCGATAATCTCACCATGACCCTCTGGAGCGATCAGATCAGCACCCAATACTACGTTGGGATTCTGCGGATCCGGCTTCATATAGAAGGCCTTGATTTCTTTGGGCCACTTCTCGACAAAGACTGGCACACCGTCTGCTTGGGTTAATAATGTTTCATCGTCATTACCTAGATCTTCACCGTCTTTGATATCTGATCCTAGTGATTGTAATTTTTTCAAAGCTTCGGCATGAGTCATGCGTTGGAAAGGAGCTTTGATTTTTTTCAATGGTTCGATATCACGCTCCAAGATAGCTAGCTCGGCTTGATTTTGTTCTAAAACTTGCTTAACGACGAAACAAATAAGCTCTTCTTGGATCTGCATATTCTCGGCGTGCTCCACCCAAGCTGCTTCGGCGTCCATCATCCAGAACTCTGTCAGATGTCTGCGGGTCTTGGATTTCTCTGCTCGGAACACGGGGCCGAAGTCAAAAACTTTACCATGAGAAAAAATTGCCGCTTCGATATATAGCTGACCACTTTGGGTTAAATACGCTTTCTCATCAAAATATGGCACTTCAAATAATTCTGTCGTTCCTTCACAGGCATTCGGGGTTAAAATTGGTGCGTCAATTTTGATATAGCCTTTGGTATTCAAATACCAGTAGATAGAATTAATAACGGTGTTACGTACTCGTTGAATAGCCCACTGTTTACTCGAACGCAACCACAGATGTCGATTGTCCATGAGAAAATCTACTCCGTGTTCTTTCTTGCCAATGGGATATTCTTGAGCAATCTGCTGTATCTGCAGATCGGAAACTTGAATTTCGTATTCTTCTTTCTTGGGATGTTTGGTAACAGTACCGGCAATAATAACCGAGGATTCCAATGTCAGTTCATTGGCCTTTTTCCAGACATCAGCCGATACCTTAGCTTCATCAACGATAGCCTGAGCCCAACTGTGTCCATCCCGAAGTTGCAAGAAAGTTATCTTGCCAGAAGAGCGGAAATTATAAACCCAAGCACGTATAGTAACTGCCTGGTCAATACTGACTGCTAACTTGTCTAAAGTTGAAATCATAAAAATAAATCTGGTCTGATAGCTTTGATAATATAATTGGTGATATAGAGCGTGTTGGCTGCTAGTGTGGCCGATGGATCTTCGCTGGCACCGTTGGCTTTGAATTTTTGCCATTCTGGATCGTCAGGCCGTGAGGGCAAATTTCGTACTTGGGGGAACAAATTGACGATATCGGAATTCAATAGGACCATCGCTTCAGCTAAATTGTCGACACGCGGTCCCAACAGATTAATAATATCTTGATTATGGCGCGCCTCATCAATAATTGCATTAATCTCCTGATACGGAGTTTCAAATGTTGGGAACGGGATGATTTCGGCTAGGGCGGACATGTTATAGGGGGCTCGGTACTTGTTACTCGGTACTCGATTTTACAGATTCAAGTGATCGTTAATAAATAGACTCAATAGTCCTGCTAACTATAGCAGAAAT
>CAZPQR010000100.1:0-1958 GCA_964588865.1 uncultured Gammaproteobacteria bacterium | reverse complement strand
TGAGCTCGACCGGATCCACCGGTAGGAGCACCGATAGCGTTTTCGTAGACTTCCCAGAGCTGGAAGTAATTAATCGGATTGAAGCTCTGATAGCGAGAATGCAACCAAGAATACACCAGGTAATTAGCCGGCTCGATCGAATTGACGATAAATTCTTTCTTGCGATGATAAAAGTTGGATACGTAGGAACGTAAATTGACCTGCTGATCAAATATCTCTTGGACACGAGGGTGCGAATTGGCATTGGCAACATCGGTAGGAATTCCATTGTATTCAACGGTATAATCAAGGTTAGTATTCATCGGCTTGAAATCAGCATTATCAGAGAATAGATAATCACTTTCAACCCCACCATAATTAATCAAATTGACGGTTTTATTGCGTGTATAGTTGAGCCAATCGGTACTGGAGAAATTGATCCAACGCCAACCCGGTAAATAGCCATCATTGACGCGCGAAGCTGCACTTGAGGTGGCACGCGAGAAATGATCAGAGGCGGTAGTGACACAGCCAGGATTGGTATCGACCCAGCCTGCGGGACGATTGCTAGGATTGTAACCAGGACGACAGACATAGCCTTGAGTCCGAGTCGGCATCTGGGTATCTTCGACGAAATGCAAATAAGCCTCTTCCATATTGGAGCAGCCATTGGTAGCGCAATAGTTGGGGAAGCCGCTTTTGACTTCTCCTACCTGAAACGATTGTAGTAGAACGTACGAACTTAACTTAATGTCCGGATTACTCTGCTTAAGAGCAGCCCGTTGATGTGCGTGAGCGCCAGTAATATCGATATGATCAGCGATCCACGGTAAATCATTGTAGGAAGGACAGTTACTGCTATTACTGCCCGGATCATTCACGCAATAAGGGATAAATTGATTGTAAGTCTTTAGTTGTGGCAAATGGGTACAGCTACCATCAGTCCAAGGATACATACCCGTCGGACAGCCGCAAACTTGATTGTCCTCGACCAAAACTCCATTGGAACATTTCCAGGGACGATCAGTTTGACTGCCACTTGTTTGGTAGAGACAAGCATTCTCCGGAGTACTACCGCAATTAACAGCAGCGATGTGGAGTACATCGGTACCACGCGCACTCGACATCAAGGCGCTGGTAATCAAGGCCAAACCTAAGATGGTACCACTGACATAAACCTTACGGTGATGTCGATGATGTCGGTACCAAAGGGTACTAAAAATACCCGAGATGCCAGCAACGATAGCTGCCCATTCCCAGGCTGATAGTCGAAAACGCTTAGGACGAGAAAAGCGCATGAGAAATAATTTCTATGCGCTTATTATACTAGAAAATTACTACTTTCACCAGCGAATGGAAATACTAACGGCGGCTAGAGATAACAAAATTGAAAACAGACAAAACAACGCTAAAGGCCACTGCCCACCAGAAACCATCAACTTTGAACCCTGGTACTAGATAACTCACCAGCATAATCATGAGAGCATTAACGACCAACAAGAATAGTCCCAAGCTAACAATCGTCAGCGGCAAGGTCAATATCACAAATACCGGTTTAATGAGAGCATTAACGACCGCCAAAACAACAGCGACCACTACAGCCGTCCACCAACTACTGACATGAACTCCCGGCAAGACATAAGCGCTAACCATGATTATAACTGCCGAGATGAGCCACTGAATAAGGATAGACATACTATTATTTTTTCTTTTTAGCTTTGTTAGCAGCTGCTAAAGCAGCTACCGCAGCCAAGGCCAGCATACCAGCCTTGATTTTCTTCTTAGTAGCGGGATCTAGCTTCTTATAGCGACCCTGCGCTTCAGCTAATACATCCGATGCATGTGCGCCGAGATTCTTCAAATGTTCCCCTATAGCACCGATTTCCTCTACCCAAGAATCTTGTTTGCTGTTTTTCTTCATACGTTTAGGAGTTGCGATTTAGCCAACGGAACAGATTCATACCGATCAGAGATCCAGC
>CAZPQR010000099.1:0-2002 GCA_964588865.1 uncultured Gammaproteobacteria bacterium | reverse complement strand
TTTTTCTTGATGCGTCGTACGTCCTTGATAGAAGCTTTCTTCTGTGGCATGTCTTCAAAAAATTAAAACTTAGAAGCGAAAAATCAAAAGTAAACTATTGGCAAAAATTGATTACGTTTGACTCGCCTAAAGTATCATAATTACTAGAGAAAATCAAGCCCCCAAGATCTTATATTGACGAAATTAGTTAGACTGGCTAGGCTAATATAGAGTTTTCTGCTCTTTGAGTACTGAGGCACTATACCACGGAGGTTAGGATGCAGGGCGGCAAAATCCTTCCTTTGACTCCAGAAGTTCACCGTCGTCGCAGAAGTGAATTGCACCGCGCACGCTTCAAGGAAATATTCGATATCACAACTTCATCGCAACTTCTGATTTTGTCAGTCCTACTTTATCCCCGCGCCATCGATGCCAGTCTCGCCCTAGCTGTTTTCACATCGATATGCATCGGTGCTCGTTTCTGGCGCGTACGCTGGGCAGGATCTCTGTTCCTTGTAGGAGGGACTCTTGGCTACTTCGTCGCGATAATCTTTTTCGTGCACTGGTTCAAGATCCCGACTATCGGTGACTGCGGGTGGATCGCTTTCTTCAGCTTCGCTGCCAATCGCTTCGGCCGTTCAGAGCGATGGCTCAATCACATCATGGGCGACCCTCCTCCAGCCGCCTAAAAACACCACGTCGAGCAAAGCTCGACGTGGTTTCATTTTTATTCTGTAGCAACGGTTATTTTCTTACGCCCTGAATCTTCTTTCTTCTTCAGGCTGATTCGTAGAGAGCCATTCTTGGCAGTCGCTTTGACCGAATCCGGATCTATCAGGTGAGGTAACGTAAACTCCCGATGAAATTCACCATATTCACGCTCCATCCTATGCCAGTGAGCATCTTTGTGCTCTTGAGAACGCTCTACAGTTCCCGATAGTGCGATTGAATCGCTGGTGACCTCGATATTTATCTTATCTGGATCAACATCGGGAACGTTAGCAGAAATCGTATAGCCTTCATCTGTTTCTGCAATGTCCACCCGCGGCCAAGAACTGATGAAATGATTGTTACCAACCGTATCCATAAGGCTTAATGGCGACCAAAAACTTTCGTCAAAGAGACGGTTCATGGCGTCACGCAAACTCCATAGGGAGTTATTGGGGATGACAGTAGGCATCTCATTGGATGTAGGCTGTCGTTTAATGATGTTCATAATATTTCTCCTTGATTAATTATTAATGGAAGCAGACAAGCCCTGACGACGATATCGGGCCAATGCTTCGGGGATAAACCCTATTTGTATTATAAAAATAATTAGCACTCTGTCAATATGAGTGCTAATACTTGACATATTTCTTGACTTCTGGCATCTTATAGATACTATTCGCCAAAAAGGCGAATTATTTGTTCCTTCCCATCACCCTATCTCGAGGAGGTAGCACTTGGGCAGCTGCTTCTGTCTTCCCAACATCAGGTCTGGTCCGGAATACAACTTGTTTCGACACATCGAGAGTAACGATGGTGTGTTGATTACTGAACTGCCGAAATTCAACACCGATGGTTTCATTGCCATCGACCAGATCCTTCACTGGGTTCGCCTCGGACTGCTCCGACTCGATACCCAACAGCGTAAGTACGTCCTCGCTGACTAACTTCCGCTCCCGACCCCATGTCAAAGATGTGGGGTCTTTTATTTTAAGCGTAACAAATGTTCACGCCAACGCTCCAAAGATATAGCTTCTATCTTCTGCGCCTGTTCGACTGTATAGTCCCCAATGGCTGTACGACGCAGAGCTGACAAATAAGCTCCGGCTCCCAGACTCTGCCCGAGGTCATGTGCTAGAGAACGGATATAGGTGCCAGTTGAACAACGAACTCTAATTTTTAAAACCGGATACTGATAATCTAAAATATCTATGGAATGAATCGTGACATTGGCTGGTTTGCGCTCTACTTCTTGACCTCGTCGGGCCAGTTCATACAGACGCTTACCACCGATACTCTTAGCCGAGTACATCGG
>CAZPQR010000098.1:0-2083 GCA_964588865.1 uncultured Gammaproteobacteria bacterium | reverse complement strand
CTAACTTCTATTCTCCGCCGCCATATTATTGGCCATAGCCAGAGCTATCAAGACAGCGATCATCGAGCTTCCTCCAGCGCTCAGGAAGGGCAAAGGAATACCGGTCACCGGCGCAATACCCATATTCATACCGACATTGATGAAGATCTGCACTAACAAAACAGCTCCTAACCCGAGACAATAGTAAGCAGCATAATTATCTCGCGTCTTATTGGCAATAACAGTCAGGCGATACAAAATAGCGGCGTAGGCCAACAATATCAATAATACTCCGACAAATCCAAACTCTTCACTAATAACAGCGAAAATAAAATCGGTTTCTGGTTCGGGCAAGAAATGCAGCTGACTCTGCGAACCCAAAGCGTAACCTCGACCAATCAACTGACCAGAACCAACCGCGATGACTGACTGGCGAACATTGTACCCCCGATCGAGTGGATCAGACTGCGGGTTAACGAAGGTCAAAATACGTTCCTTCTGATACGGATGTAGCACCCAAAGCCAACTAGCTAGCGCCACGACGACGAAGGCAATAAAAATAGTAGCAATATGCGATTTCCGCACACCAACGATCAACAACATCAGGATCCAGCTGGCCACGATAACCATCGACGATCCCAAATCAGGTTGTAACAAAATCAGACCAACGATAAACATTACGCTCGCACCGCTAATCAGGATATGCCGCCAGAGGAAGAACTCACGAGCGTATTGGCTGAAATATTTGGCTAAGAAGATGACGACCGCTACTTTGGCAAATTCTACCGGCTGCAACCCGAAACCAGCGATCTGCAACCAACCAGTAGTACCATTGATCGTACGTCCGAAGAGCTTAACCAGAATTAATACGAAAGCGAAAAACCAATAGATTAATTTACTGAAGGTCTGCCAGATACGATGATTCATCGTCGCTACCACAGCGTATAAGATCAGACCCACCACAGCGAACAAGAGCTGCTTCTTGAACAAAATATATTGACTAGCCGGATCATTGAGACCGAAGCTAAACATCATCAACAAGCCAAACACTACCAAAAACAAGACTGCTGATGTCAGCAGCCAATCAAATTTACGAGCTAAAGTCGACCAACGATACATAGGACTACTGTAGCCGAAGCCATCCTACCCGTCAACGAGACACAGTCCCCGTTACGTCCGGTTGATACCAATTATCAGGGTTATAAACATCACTTACGGGCACCACTTCAATCTGATCCGGACGACCCACATCAGCAGACAAACCTACATCGTATCGTTGGGAGGTACCATAGAGCACATTACGAGCGGTATATTCGGTTACTTGGTCAACTCGACCAGCAGTACGCAAAATAATCTGCCACGTAACCTGCCGCAAATTATTTCCAGTATTATTGACCGCTTCCCAAGTAACTCGAGGCACCACGGTAGTACCAGCGCCAGTACCATCACCCGAGACCGTACGCGCTTGGAATTGAGGTTCAGTTGGATACAGCCACCACGATGCAGCATCGCCAGCGACACGACGCCACTGTACTTGAGTCAGACGAACTGAATCAATCGAATCAAGTGTAGTCGAAGCCGTCAGACCGAGATACGTTAGCAATCGCTTCTGCCCTGGTGCCATGACGGTAGAGCCCTCGGCCACCACTGCTTCATTCTTGATAAACTGATAGGTCATAGCCTGCACTCCCCAATTGCTATTGGGATTGGACACTTCAGCTGCCATATCATAACGACTATTACCGCGCGGCCAGACATATGAGGTACCGACAGTAAGCGCTTGAGGCTCTTCTTGCTGGTGAACGTTAGCCCAATCAGTATCTGACTGCCATAATTGACTCATCGACTTGTTGTAACTATCAAGCTGCGAGAAATAACTAAACATTCCATTAGCAGCGAAAAGTAATGACAAGGCAGCGATCAGAAACAAGATACTCAAAGTCGCCCAGCGAAGGCGCAACTTGTGTCGCGCCAGAAGCAAAGCACGATTCAATTGTTGATCAGTAATCGTCTGTGGCATGACTATAGTATAACATAAAACGGGATTTAGGGATTAGTTATTAGTCATTAGGGAAGAAAAGAAATGATCGACGCCAATGCCTAA
>CAZPQR010000097.1:0-2123 GCA_964588865.1 uncultured Gammaproteobacteria bacterium | reverse complement strand
GTGCTGATTGCAATGCTGATAATGCTACCCGGTCGTATCGCAAATCACAGTCACATCAGCGTTTCGAAGTTGGTGGCAAAGAAAGTTATCTTCCGCTTTGTCGCAGTTGCAATGCTCAGCGCAAAGCAGCGGTTAGCGGTAAGCTTATTGTTATCGATGGCACTGACGGTTCCGGCAAAGGGACGCAGGTGCAATTATTAGCGCAGCGACTGCAAGCCCAAGGGTATCGGGTGGCGGTAGCCGATTTCCCACGTTACGGCCAAGCTTCGGCTTATTTCTGTGAGCAATATTTGAACGGTAACTATGGGACCTTGGAACAGGTTGGCTCTAAGCGCGCGTCGCTCTTCTACGCTTTGGATCGTTTCGCTGCCAGTTTCGAGATCAGACGTCAGTTAGCTGAAGGCTATATTGTTTTGTCCAATCGCTATGTGACAGCCAGTATGGGTCATCAAGGAGCTCAGATCAAAGATCCGGCGGAGCGACAGAAGTTCTTCGATTGGTTGTATCAATTGGAATATGAGATTTGCGGAATACCCAAACCCGATCTCAATATTATTCTTCATGTGCCGGCCGAAGTTGGTCAGCAATTAGTCGATCAGAAAGCACCTCGTTCTTATATCGGCGATAAGAAACGTGATCTGACAGAAGGCAACTTAGAACACTTGCGGGCCGCCGAGCAAGTCTATCTGGAAATCGCCAGTAAGTTCGATAATTTTGCTTTGATTGAGTGTATGGACAATGGTACAATGATGTCGAGAGAAGCTATCAATAACGCTATCTGGAATACTATCCAATCACGTCTTCATGTCTAAATACGAACCGATCATCGGTCTAGAGATACATCTGCAGCTCAAGACTAAGAGCAAGATGTTTTGTCGTTGCGTCAATGATCGTGACAACGAGCAGCCCAATTCGGCTGTCTGCCCTGTCTGTCTCGGACATCCAGGTACGTTACCTTTGGTCAATGCTGAAGCTATCCAGCAAGGAATCCGTATGGGCTTGGGTATTAATTGCTATATCAATCGCTTTTCCAAATTTGATCGCAAAAATTATTTCTATCCTGACTTACCTAAGGGCTATCAGATTACCCAATTTGATCAGCCGATCGCTACGGACGGTTATCTGTTGTTGATAGTCGACGGGCAAGAACGTCGATTTGGTATTGAGCGTATGCATCTAGAAGAAGACACTGGTAAGAATTTCCATATCAAAGGCCAGAGTTTGATTGACTTCAATCGCGCTGGAGCTCCTTTGGCTGAGATCGTCACTAAGCCGGATTTCCGTTCTCCCGCGGAAGCCAAGCGTTTCTTACAAGAGTTACGCTTGATCGCCCGTTATCTCGGAGTATCTGATGCTGACATGGAGAAGGGACAGTTGCGTGTTGATGCCAATATTTCTTTACGACCAGTGGGCGACGTCAAGCTCTACCCCAAGACAGAGATCAAGAATGTCAATTCATTCCGCGCTGTCGAGCGGGCTTTGCACTATGAGATCGAACGACAAACTGCTTTGTGGGATGGTTCTATGGCTCCGAAGCAGGGTAGTACCAGAGGTTGGAAAGACGATGAAGGAGTGACGGTGGAGCAACGTACCAAAGAAGAAAGCAATGACTATCGTTTCTTCCCCGAACCAGATTTACCCCCTGTCGAATTGACAGCTGAAGAAGTAGAAGCGATCAAGCGCTCACTACCAGAATTACCGTCGGCCAAACGCAATCGGTTCATGGATGAGTATTTACTCAATTATGGTGATGCGGAATTACTCTCCATGGATATTCCGACGGCCAATTATTTCGAAGCCACTGTCAGTGAATTGCGAGACTGGCTATTATCATCAGGAGAGTCGAGTGGTAGCGAAGAAGAGATCTGGCAAGCCAATCGCAAGAAGTTGGGACGGTTAGCTTTCGCTTGGATCACGACTGAACTGTTCAAGCATTTAAATGCGGCCGGCAAGACCATCGATCAGTCACCGGTGACTGCCGAAGATATGGCGGAATTTATCGTCCTGGTCTATCAGGGTAAGGTCAATAGTTCTGCCGCCCAGACAATCTTCTCAACTATGGTGACTACCGGTGAGGATCCGCACGCCATCGCCGAACGTCTCGATCTGCATCAAGAAAATAA
>CAZPQR010000096.1:0-2179 GCA_964588865.1 uncultured Gammaproteobacteria bacterium | reverse complement strand
TCCGACGTATCAGATCTAGTTTCAAGGACTTAATTAGGGAAAACCCTGACAGGCTAGCAGCAGCACTGACCGACTAAACGATCATCTGACATTGTTTTGTGTATCTTGCCACTCCACAGATCAGACCCCAGACTATCTCTTCGGAGATTAGCTGGGGTCTTTTTTTAGCACTGATACAATCGCTATACCTCACTAATTCTTGATTTCAATTGTTTTGTCGCTAAACAACAAAACAAAATGATCTGATCTGTATTTAACGCGCAATTCTGAAAACGCAGGATCGATCTTACCTTGATCATCAAAAAAGATTGGCATCAATTCCGTTTGCAAGAATAGATAGAATGGTCCTTCAATGATAGCCGTCTCACCGGCCGCTGGCACCTTGACGGTCGCAATTGGCACGTCAGCGTAATAACTCAAGGTATCTCCCACTGGCCAAGCTAACTGATAAAACCTGTCGCTGGACTGTCTCAATACATTGACCGTCTGGCCAATAGATTTTAATTCCGAATCAAAAGTAAAATGCAACCCAGGCATGATTGCACGACCAACTTGATAACCTATTGCTAAAAGTATAACGAATACTATTGCTCCTCCGATCGCCAACCAACGTTTGGCTGTTGCCATTTTTTGTACACTTAACTCATACAGCAGACTGATGACACAAACCAACGATACTATCATAAAAGGATAAGCCGGCAATATATAGGTCGGAATGTGCGTCTTGAACAGTGAATAAAGAACGATAATACCCAAAGCCGACAAGCTAGACGCCAGCCATAACTTTTTACTTTCACCGTTACTTTGCCATCGTTTCCAACTGATCAGTCCCACTAATAAAGATAACAGCCACAAGATGTACCAGGGCTGAGCCAACTTCCATAATGTCACGAAATAGTCATACCAATGAGTTGCTTGCAAACCGAAACCTTGAGTCGCTCGCTGCAAAACATTGAATCCTAAATAGGTAGTCCAGAAAGTTTGGCCATAGACTGAAGCCTCATACCAGTGCCAAGGTGCTGCTATCACCAACGCCAAAGCACAGCCCAGATAGAACCAACGCGAACGCAACCACTGCCACTGACTATAGACTGCCGAGAATATAGCTATCAACACCAGCACACTGATAGCTGCTACGCTCTTGGTCATGATAGCCAAAGCTATAGCCGGCGCTATGCCAATGGCCCATTTGGGTTGTTGCCAACATCTAATCAGGAAATAGAGCGCTGCCAGGAACCAAAGAATTAACAGCGCATCGACACGCACTTGTCGCATAACTATGAACCAATAAGGAATAGCTGTCAGCATCAACGCCGCGAGCACTGACCAGAGACGATTCAAACCTAAACGATTGCCTACAAAGTATAGAAGTAGCGCCACAGCCAAAGCCGCAAGAACCGAAGGCAAACGATAAGCCCATTCCTGATCACCGAACAATGATGTCGAAATCATGGCTAACCAGAAATAGAGCGGCGGTTTCTCTAACCAAGGATGACCAAATTGTTGTAACGAAAGCAACGAAGAGGAATGCAGCGTATCATGAGTAACACGCGCGTAAATGACTTCATCGTAGGCTGTGAGAGGCAGGGCATTGAGTTGCCATAACAAAGCAACGCCACCAATAATGATGATCGTTGCTAATGCTAATAAACTACTGCGAGACTTCATTAAAGTTAATCTTCAACTCTCGGCTTCTCCAAGAGCACCGTCTCCTCCAGTTCACTCTCTACTCCCGTTATTCGCATGACGTCTTTATCAATCTTCTTGAATTCGTTGCCGGTGAGCGAATAAGTATTTACTACTGTTCCTAGCTGTGTGCCCAATTTCTTGTAGAAAGCGTCATAGTTAATCAAATGTTTCTGTAACGCTTCGACATTTTTTTTGATCTCCTTGGCTGACTCTTCGATCTGAAGAGCGCGCAAACCTTGAAGCACAGTTTGTAGATAAGCTAGGAACGACGTAGGTGAAACAATAATGACATGCTTCTCGCGAAAGGCGTAGGTAATCAGATCTCGAGTAGAAATCTTGACAGCGCCCACTTTGTTGACCAGTAAATCATAATAGATCGCTTCCGACGGGATGAACATGAAAGCAAAATCCATCGTCCGCTCCCCTGGTCGAACATATTTGGCTGTCTCGTCAATACGATTCTTCAAATCCTGCTTAAACAATTTCTCCA
>CAZPQR010000095.1:0-2202 GCA_964588865.1 uncultured Gammaproteobacteria bacterium | reverse complement strand
CATCTCTGGAAAAGCTTCCACCAAGAAGATTATTTGAAGACTCTACAATTCGTGAGTCGAGTCGGTGCCTTGGCTGAAGCCGAAGGACATCATCCTACAATTCATTTCACTTGGGGTAAAGCTGATATTGAACTGTGGACGCATGCGGTGAAGGGACTGTCGGAAAATGACTTCATACTCGCGGCTAAAATTGATGAGCTTTAATGATAGACGAACAATTCTTAGAAAGACAAATTGCTCGTTTTCAAGCACAACTGAACGACCCCACCTTTACCCCTAAGGATGGTCCTTATTATAATTTCATTAAAGCGATTGCATCAAAAAAGTGCCCAGCTTGTTTAGAATCACTAAATATCAGATCTTTACAAGTACATCCTCAAGGCACTACTTTCCTTTTAGAGTGCGGGCATAGTTTCGATATAGATAAAATAAGTGATAAAACTGACTTTCGAATCAAAGGTGGGTCTGCATTTATGCGGATTAATGACAGAAAAGGAGAAATTGAAATTCATACTGACGGGCAACCGCTTACAAAAGAGTTAGATGAGGTAAAGGTCGCGCGATCTTTTATTAGAGGCTTATATAATGATGATTTTTCTTTTACACAGCCAGAGCAAAACTCCCCTGTAGACATCGTTGCGGAGCAAGCGGGTTTAAAAATTGAACTACAGATTACGAGACTTTTTCCAGAAGATTTTTGGAAAAAGTTAAATGTAAATAAAAATGTTTATTTAAAAGACCTTAGCTCAATCGATCTTGATGGGTTTATTAGGGCCTCGATAGATAGAAAAAATAAATTTGAACCAAAAATAAAAAATCAGACAATCCTCTTAATTAATGCTTGGCCATTGGATAACTTCGACTTATTAAACAAGACAGAGGATTTAAAACAGCACATCGCTCAATCGGGTTTTAAAGAGGTATGGCTAATTTCACCACTTAATGATTCATCCATTCAGCTAAACTAAGTGCTTGACATAGACATTCTTTTATAGTAATATCTTCCCATCAATATCTACCTGATACTTGATTCTCTCCCTCAGCGCGAACAAGCAAGAGATCGGAGAGACAGAATAATTAATGCATTATAACAATGCTGACCATCCGTCTTTCTCGGATCGGCAAGAAGCGTAAACCCTTCTATCGCCTGATCATCTCCGAGAAAACCAAAGATCCATGGGGAACTTTCTTAGAGCAGTTGGGACATTTCAACCCACATACTAAGGAGGCCGTCCTCAAAGCTGACCGTATCAAATACTGGATCAGCGTCGGCGCTCAAATGTCTAACACGGTCAATAACCTGTTGGTCAAAGAAGGAGTTATCAAAGAAGACAAGGCTAAGTCCGTCTTCATCTCCAAGAACCGCGCTGCCAAGATTGAAAAGGCCAAACCTCAACCCAAGGTTGAAGAACCGAAGGTAGAAGAAGCCAAAACTCCTGAAGCAGAAGCAGCTGAACCAGCTGCAGAAGCTCCAGCAGCCGAAGCCCCTCAAGCTTAATCTAATAGAAACTTCCGTCAGGAAGTTTCTATTTTTGATATCGTCTTTGCAAAAAAAAGAGTCCCCTCCTTAGGAAGGGACTCATGAGAACAGTTCAGCGATAACTGGCTTTCAAGCGACTCCAGGTGGAACCAACCACCGGTATCGGCTGATCAAGACTACAGGGATTGATCCCTGGTCCTCCGACTTCGAAGCGACCCAGTCGACTCGTGGTCATGAAGTGGTAAGCCAAATTGCAGTTGCGCCAGTAGAGCTCTCCGCCCGGAATATCAATCCAATAATTGGGCGTCAGAGCCACATAGCCAGGTCCAGTGGAAGTCAACTGAAAGTAACCAAGGACGGCGAAACCATTATCAGGCGAATCAGGATCCTGAACGTTAACTTGATAGGTACAGGGATTCCAGAACACCTTGATTCCGTCGCCCGTCTCTGGCCAGTTGGTACCTGTTGGCGCATCCTGCGTAGCGAGCAAAGTCCAGTTGGTCAACTGAATACTGGGACTGAAATCGATTCCGAAGGAGACTTCTTCCAATCCTTCCGTGACATTAAAGTCAGTGGCGAGGATATAGAGTCGTCCAGACACTCCCACCGCAGCCGAAGTCACCGGCCCATTACCACCTTGGTAACAAGGCATCGCAGTGGGTACAGCACCGTCAGCAGAGAAATGCAGCAGGAGCTTTCCTTTGTCGGCAGAAGCAATCGAA
>CAZPQR010000094.1:0-2208 GCA_964588865.1 uncultured Gammaproteobacteria bacterium | reverse complement strand
ACATCGATGGTGACGAGGGCGGTATTATTGGCGCCGTATTTGGATTGCAGTTGCGGACCGATCTCTTCGACGGTTTTCTCAGCAAGCTGTTGTTTGTCCCAATCAAGGGTAGTGATGATTTTTAATCCACCCTGTTCGACGAGACGATCGCCATATTTGTCGGCTAATTCACTTTTGACCATGAAGACGAAATGTGGGGCAGTGATATCTTCACGTTTAGTCTTGAATACTATTGGTTCATTATCGGCGGCGCGTTCTTGTTCGGCGGTGATAAACCCTTGTTCGCGCATCAAGCGTAGGACGAGGTGCTGACGTTCAATTAATTTATCTTTGTGCGAACCATAAGGAGAATAATAGCTAGGAGCTTGAGGCATAGCTGCCAAGACGGCCGCTTCAGCTAGAGTGAGATCTTTGGTTGACTTGCCGAAATAGATACCACTGGCAGACTCGATACCGTAAGCAGTTGAACCATAAGGAATCTCGTTGAAATACAGTTTGAGAATTTCATCTTTGGTAAATTTCTGCTCGATACGATACGACAGCACCAACTCTTTAATCTTACGAGAGTAGGCTTTCTCAGTGGTCAGAATAGCGTTCTTAACCAATTGTTGGGTCAGGGTTGATCCTCCTTGGGCTTTACTACCTGTTAGCACATTGATCAAAACCGATTTGATAATACGAGCCAAGTTGTAACCCTTATGCTCATAAAAAGTTTTGTCCTCGACGGCAATAGTGGCTTGTATAGCGTATTGGGGAATCTGATCTAGTTCGATCAACGTTCGTCTCTGAGTGCCATGAATTTCGTATAACAAATGTTCGCCCGTGCGGTCATAGATCTTGGTGCTCTGGGCTACGCTACGATCAATGAGCTTGTTGGGATCAGGCAAGTCACGAGAGTACCAGACGAAAGCGCCGATCAGAAGTATTCCTCCGACCAAAGCTAATAAGATAGCGATTGGTACGAGGCGTTTCCAGAATAGTGACCAGAAGCTACCATTGCGACGAGAGGGCTTCTTCGAAGAGGACGAACCAAGGGGTTTGGTTTCAAAAACTGGCTTCATAGATGAAATAGGCATAGTTATTTTATTATAGCCAACAATCAGGTATAATGAAAGAAATTACTTCAATTTTTAAGCTAATCTATGGGCAAAATAAGCACTGATAAGAAAAAGATCAAAGAGTTATTAGAACGAGGAGTGGCTGAAGTCATCGAGCGTAAAAGCTTAGAGCAACGGCTCAATTCTGGCAAGCAGCTCCGTGTCAAGCTGGGCATCGATCCTACCAGCCCCAACCTGCACTTAGGTCGGTCTATTCCTTTGCTCAAGTTGCGTGATTTCCAAGAATTAGGCCACAAGATCGTCTTTATCGTCGGAGACTTCACTGCTGTCATCGGTGATACTAGTGACAAGGAGAGCGAACGACCAATGCTGACTCCAGCACAAGTCAAAACTAATCTCAAAACCTATTTACAACAAGCAGGCAAAATAATTGACCTGAATCAAACCGAGGTTCGTCATAATTCTGAGTGGTTAGGCAAATTGAGTTACGCCGAAATTGGTGAGCAAGCTGATCAATTCTCGTTAGCCGAATTCGTAGCTCGTGAAAATATTAGTAAGCGCTTCAAAGGTGGCAAACGGATTTCTCTGCGAGAACTATTGTATCCTTTGATGCAAGGTTATGATTCGGTCATGGTCAAGGCTGACGTGGAGCTTGGCGGAACTGATCAACGGTTTAATCTCTTGGCCGGTAGATCGCTACAGCTACACTACAAGCAGAAACCTCAAGACCTACTGATGAATAATCTAATAGAAGGTACTGATGGTCGTAAGATGTCTTCAAGCTGGGGTAATACTATTAATCTGACTGATAGCGCTCAAGAGATGTATGGCAAAGTTATGAGTTTGCGCGATGAATCAATTATGACCTATTTCATTCACTGTACACGTGTGCCACTTGATAGCATCAAATCTTGGGAAGCCAAGATGAAGAAAGGAGTCAACCCACGTGATATCAAGATGCAGTTGGCAGAAGCGATAATCGCGCTGTATTACGGTGCGTCCGAGGCTTCCAAGCAGAGCCAGAATTTCACCAATCAATTTAGCAACAAAGTTTTGCCAACTGATATCCCGACTATCAAGGCTGTCAGCGGCGAAAATTTAATCGATCTATTGGTGCGAGCTAAATTGGTTAACTCCAAATCAGATGGCA
>CAZPQR010000093.1:0-2261 GCA_964588865.1 uncultured Gammaproteobacteria bacterium | reverse complement strand
CGATGATCTTTGACCATTTTATAAGGATGCAAAACATACGATCGGATCTGATTGCCCCAGGCGGCTTCGGTTAATTCTCCTCGCAGCGCCAGCCGCTCTTCTTCTTTCTCCGTCTGATAGTAGCGTTGTAATTTACCCAGTAAATATTTCTTAGCCTGTTCTTTGTTCTGCATTTGCGACCTCTCGTTCTGACAGGTCACCACGATGCCAGTAGGGATATGGGTGATACGAACAGCAGAATCAGTGGTGTTAACTGATTGACCACCCTTGCCGGATGAACGATAAACATCAATGCGTAAATCCTTATCATCAATCACAATGTCATTGAGCTGATCGAGCTCGGGCAAAACTTCAACCATAGCAAATGAAGTGTGACGCAATTGATCGGCATCGAACGGTGAAATACGCACGAGACGATGCACACCGTTTTCTGTTTTCAGATAGCCGTAAGCTCTGGGGCCTTCAATTTTGAGCGTGACATTCTTGATCCCCGCTTCCTGACCCAACGTACGATTCAATACCGTAACTTTCCATTTCTGATTTTCTGCCAACTTAAGATACATACGCTCGAGCATCAAGGCCCAATCCTGTGCATCGACGCCGCCAGCGCCAGAATAAATAGTGACAATAGCTGGTCGATCATCGTACTCTCCGGTAAAAAGCAATTGGTCTTGATGTTGTTCGATTTCAACTTCAACGGCATGCAACTCTGTTTCGAGCTCTTGCTGCATAGAGGTGGAGGCATCGGCCGATAATAAACGAATATCTTCTAATTTACCTCGCAGTCCTTGCCAGATCGTTAACTGCTCTTGAATGCTAGCTGCCTCTTGGCTCTTGCCTTCAGCCTGCTGTCGATCATTCCAGAAATCAGCCTGAGACATGAGCTGTTGCAATTCTTGCAGGCGAACTATTTTGGCATCCAAATGCAAAGCCGCCCACGCATCTTGGACGCGGGCGAGCGATGTTTCGATTCGAGAGGCTAAAGGGTTCACTTGGTCGTGGGTTTATATTGTTCGAGTGTCACCGTTACATCTTTTTCTTTGCCTTTGGAATAGAGTTTCAAGGTGACTTTGTCTCCTGGATTGAACTGGCTGATCATCTTAGCTAAATTATTACTTTCTGTCACGTCGGTTCCATTGACCTTCTCAATGATATCATTCTCGACAATTCCAGCTTTGTCCGCGGGCGAGCCAGGGATAACTGCTAACTCGCTGGCAGTCTGACCACGTCGGACCAAGGCTCCTTGTTTGACTGATAAATTATTCTGTTGCGCCAAGTCATCATTGATCAAAACATAGCGCACTCCCAGATACGGTCGAACTATCTGACCATTATTGAGGATACCTTGCACAATTTTCTTGACCGAGTTAATGGGGATGGCGAAGCCGATGAGTTGACCTTGATTGGAAACGGCAGTATTCACACCTACCACTTCACCGGCCAGATTGAGCAGCGGTCCACCGGAGTTACCAGGATTGATAGCAGCATCCGTTTGAATTACGTCTTCCAAATTTTCTGATGTTCCACCACCACCCGCCACCACACTTCGTCCGATACCGGAAATGATTCCTTTGGTCACACTATTGGGAAATTCCGCTAGGGCATTACCCATGGCAATGACGGTCTGGCCCACCTTCAAGTCATCGGAGTTACCTAATTTCAGTACTGACAAATTCTTAGCGTCGATCTTCAGCACACCCAAATCGTTAAAAATATCGGTACCAACAACTTTGGCTGGATATTCTTTGCCATCGTTTAACGTGACAGAATACTGAGCCTCAGTGTCACTGATCACATGTCGGTTGGTTAGGATGTAGCCATCAGAAGAAATGATAAATCCTGAACCGCCGCCGATCTTCTGAATATTTGGTTTGGAACTATTGGGTGTGGGCTGAGGAATCGGAGCGCCGAAAAATTGATCAAAGGGAGAGAAATCAAACATTGGATTCAAAGCCTGCTGACTAACATCTTTCTTGATAGTGACCGAAACGACACTCGGCGCTACTGCTTGAGCGATATCGATGGTACTCGACTCTTCAGTAACTTTCAAAACTTTGTTTTTATCATCCTGAAGAACCGTCACCAAATTATCCTTGCCTTGGTTAGCTGTACTATGACTGATTCGGATCCAGCTTTGTCCATAGTTAATGAAAATATAGGCTCCGGCAAATCCTGCAGCCAGAGCAATGACGATATTGACTATATAGGGATAGTATTTGCGTGCTATCATAGTTACTTCTGTTGATTATTATATTCTTCTA
>CAZPQR010000092.1:0-2321 GCA_964588865.1 uncultured Gammaproteobacteria bacterium | reverse complement strand
ATCTCCTTCTCTGGCTCCATCGTTGCCTCTTCTGGTACTACTTCAGTAACAGTCGTTTCTGACTCGACGATGATGGGCTGTTCTATTTCTTCGGTAACTGGTGGAACTATTTTTTTCCTTGGCATAATTATGCTTATTATAGCACAAAAATTGGGACTCGGGACTAGTTACTCGGTACTCGGGTAAGAAAAACAAAAAGAGTCAGCTCGCGCCAACTCTTTTCAAACTGTTTCCTAAAAACCTAATGCCTAAAACCTACCGCCTATCTTACATCATTCCCATCCCCGGCATTCCCCCGCCCATACCGCCATGTCCGTGATCTTCCTTGGGTTCTGGCTTATCAGCCACCACTGCTTGAGTGGTCAGGAACATACTAGCAGCGGAAGCAGCATTCTGGAGAGCGGTACGTGTTACCTTGGTTGGATCGACAATACCAGCTACCAATAAATCTTCATACACATCATTCAAAGCGTTGTAGCCGTAATTGCCACCCTTTTGCTTCACGTTGATGACCACTTGATCACCATTCTTACCGGCATTCTGAGCAATCTGCTTGATCGGAGCTTCAAGAGCGCTAATCAAGATATCCAAGCCCATGGTGAATTCAAAATCTTTGCCCTCTTGATGTTTGGTGCGTTCTGCTTCTAGCATTGGGAGAGCTGACAGATAAGCTACTCCACCACCGACGACAATACCTTCCTCTACTGCCGCTCGTGTAGCAGCCAAAGCATCTTCGATGCGATCTTTCATTTCTTTCATCTCTACTTCAGTAGCAGCACCGACTTTGAGTACGGCTACGCCACCCGATAATTTGGCTAGACGCTCTTTCAATTTCTCTTTGTCAAAATCCGAATCACTGGTTTCGAGAGCATGCTTAATCTGTTTGATACGATTCTCAATCTCGGTCTTATCGCCTTTGCCTTCGACAATAGTAGTATTATCTTTGGTAGCGATCACTTTGCGTGCTTCACCCAACATATCGGCCGTAGCACCGGTCAACTTGACACCGAGCTCTTCAGACACTAATTTGGCACCGGTCAAAGCAGCGATATCTTGCAACATTTCTTTGCGTCGATCACCGAATCCTGGAGCTTTGATAGCCACCGAGTTGAAAGCACCACGTAATTTATTGAGTACCAAGGTAGCCAAAGCTTCACCTTCGATCTCATCGGCGATAATGACCAATTCTTTGCGGCCGGATTGAGCCAGACTTTCGAGTAATGGTAACAAGTCGTTCAAGGCAGAAATCTTCTGATCAGTGATCAAGATCGGCACGTTCTCATAGACAGCTTCCATGCGCTCCTGATTGGTAACCATATAAGGAGCGACATAGCCTTTATCAAATTGCATACCTTCGACTAATTCTTTCTCCAGTCCGAAACTCTGTGACTCTTCGACAGTGATGACACCATCATTACCGACTTGCTCCATCGCTTCAGCGATCAGAGCACCGATCTTGGCGTCGTTAGCTGAGATAGAAGCTACTTGCGTAATTTCTTCTTTGGTCGAAACTGGTTTGGACATAGACTTCAATTGTTCCAGCACGATAGCGACACCACGATCGATACCTTCCTTGATACGGATGGGGTTAGCCTTGGAAGCGACGAAGCGCATTCCTTCTGCGATGATGGCCTGCGCCAAGACAGTAGCGGTAGTCGTACCATCGCCAGCCACATCAGCAGTGCGAGAGGCAACTTCCTTGACCATCTCGGCACCCATATTTTCAAACTTGTCTTCCAATTCAATATCCTTGGCTACCGTGACACCGTCTTTGGTAATCGTCGGTGAACCATAGCTCTTATCTAGGACAACATTACGTCCTTTGGGTCCGAGGGTTACTTTGACTGTATCAGCCAAAATATCTACTCCTCGTTTCAATTTGGCGCGAGCTTCGTCGCTAAATAATATTTGCTTTGCCATAAATATAGTTCCTTCTTAATGCTAAATCTTAATTTTCTAAAACAGCTAAGAGATCCTCTTCGCTTAAAATTTTGTAATCTTGTTTGTCCAGCTCGAAATCAGTACCGGCATAGTGACTATACACTACTCGTTGTCCAATCTGAACATTGAGCTTGGCGATTTTCTCACCAGTACCGATGGCGACAATCTCGCCTTCGGCTTTCTTCTCTTTGTCAGCGGAATCAGGCAAAATAATACCTGACTTAGTCATCTCTTCGGCGGCTGTTGGTTTGACGACTACTCGGTCGCCTAATGGTTTTAGTTTCATAGTAATAAAGTTATTTTTTGATACAGTTAGCACTCTTGATTAATGAGTGCTAAGACAGCCCCTATTATAACAAAGCTTCCTCCCCTGTCAACCC
>CAZPQR010000091.1:0-2401 GCA_964588865.1 uncultured Gammaproteobacteria bacterium | reverse complement strand
TAGAAGCGTCTCTGACCAACAGATGGTTACACGGCCTTCCTTTGGGGTGACGCCAACTTCCACGGTGAGGTACTCGGCAGCGAATTTCTCGCTTCGGTTGGTCAGGAAATACTTCGACGGCCTCTGATGCGCTGGGCACGCTGGACCTCCTAGAAAGGGTACAAAGAACTCTTCACCACCTTGGTGAAGAGTTCACTATAGACTGTTAGACTATAATGTCAATGACTATCACTGACAACGTATGGAAACCGGCGTACCATCAGCATAAGTAACATCCGCACCGCCATTACGTATAACATTCATAGTGGCATAACCTTGATAGTAGTTAGTTTTGGGAATCAGCTGGTTGGCCTGATCATAAGCAAAAGTAATGTACTGTGTAGGCAAAGGACATACACGATTCTCCAGTAGATCACCTGAGTCAGGATAAATAGTTGGGCCACTAACGACGCAATTACCGTTCTGCAACCCTTGAATCTGGTATACGGGCCAGCTAGCATCAGCCGGGGTCAAATAGGCCGTCTTGCAGGCTTTGAGATTAGTCGTGAAGCAATCCCAAGCCTTCTTGGTGGCAGCATCAGTGTTGACCGAAGTAATAGTAGTATCATCAGCATAGGTGTAATCTAATTCGGCTGATTTCTCCTGACCACAATTAATACCCTTACCAGTAGTAACTATTGACCCGGCACCGACGGTACCGGAAGGAATCGAAACTAAGTCGGCATTGGTAATACCCAAACTCAAGAAGCGCATGATCTGATAAGCGGCGTCGCCATCTTTCATATAATATCGTTTGCCGTCAGCTGGATTGACATACCAAGCTTCACCATGCGATTCAACTTGCAACAAAATATAGCCTTTCATCTTACTAGTTAACGCAGTATCAATAAGCGTCTTGCCTGGACCTAGTGGGTTAAATCCACCTTTAACTTCCAATCCATCGGCAAAAGTGTCGCCGTCAGTATCGGGATTGTCACGTTTAGTACCAATACCGTCTTCTAATTGATCAGGCAAACCATCGCCATCAGTGTCAGTATCTTGGAAGCGCGGTTCTAGACCAATAGGAATTTTATTGAGATTAGCGTTGGCAATGCCTAAACCGAAACTACGTAACATCGAATAAGCAACCGAGCCATCTTTCATGTAATAGCGCTTCAAATCCTTGGGATAAACATACCAAGCTTCACCGTGAGACTGCACTTGTAGCAATATTCGACCGGACATTCTGGAGGCCAAACTAGCTGCTTCTAGTGGTTGGATCGCCAACCAGAAAATGGAGATCATAATTACCAAAGAAGAGCCCAAAATGACATTTAGCTTATTTTTCATATCGCTAAGTATATCAAAAAATAGCCCTCGGGGCTATCCAGCTGTCAACTTATTTTTTCAGCTGTTTATAAAAGGTAACTTGCGCCCAAATTGTTTGTTTACCAACCAATTTATGGGCCGCAACAATAACAGCTCCATCGGCTACGAAGCCCTCAAATTTATCACCAAAAGGAATGGCGTGGACACGGATAGGAGTTTGTTTACTATCAAATTGACCTGATTGAATCTGGCTCATCAATGATTGAATATCCATATCATCTTGGTTAAGTGGTACGAAGCCATAAGCGAAACGTTCGAACTGACGCTCTACCGATCCAGCTAATGAAGCTAAGGGCACTTCTTGAGTCAACGTTTTGAGCGGTTTGAAGTGCTGCTTGAAATCAGGATAAACCTCGGATAAGGAATACATGGGAATATCCAGGTGGGTGCGCTCTGTCTCTGACAAAGTAATATCCTTCAACGGATCAGCCAGAAATTCGCCCATACTCTTGAGGTAGAGCGGGTCTGATAATAATAACTGTAATTTCTCGGTATTGACTGGTTCTTGCAACATATGTGCTCATAATACAGCAAAACCGGTGTATGTCAAAACTTGCCATTTCCTTGACTTTGGGCTACCATCGAATTCGTTAGAAACTTTCGTTCATTTCACCCCAGTGAGGAGATGGTTATGGAGTTCATACAGCTTACCGGCCTACCAGCCTTGACTCCTGAAGAGGAGTTAGTCATAACCAGTGAATTAGCCCAGATTATCTGGCAAACACCACCCTTCGTTTATCATGGTATACAAGTCCAAATAATCCGATCCGAAAGAATTATCTTCGGCATCAACGACGTTTGTATCTTGGTTGAGATTAAGAATCTGACCATGGATAGATCTCAAACAGACGAGGCAAGACAACTTTGTCGTGTCATTCTCCAAACTCTCCAATTTCGATTGGCCAAGATAACTTCAATGAAATCGTTATCGCTGGCCATTACTGTCATGGTCTACTGTCCTTGGGGGGAAATTATTGTCCAAGAAGGTCAATGGGCTTCAGCTTCCTTCTTGTCCACCTAAACACCTTGAGCT
>CAZPQR010000090.1:0-2476 GCA_964588865.1 uncultured Gammaproteobacteria bacterium | reverse complement strand
ATTTGGCCGTAATCGGCCAACATCATGCGAGAAGGTGAGGGATGTAGATGAGCGAGCGAGAAGATTAGTCTATTGTATACTCCCAGCCTGGTTTCCAAGACTTAGTTTTTCTCCAATCCTTGGCGAAAGCTTCTTCCCAAGAGTATCCTTTCATGAGAACGTCTAAAGCTAGCTGCGGGGCTTTATGAGCAACGATAGCTACTGATTTATCCTGATAGTTTTCTTTGAGAAAATCTAGAAAAGAAGCAATACGAGTCTTTACATCCTCATAGCTTTCGCCATTAGGAAATCTCTTCTGGGTATATTGCTCTTGTAGAGGCTCAACAATAGAGGAAGGCTGGGCATTATAATCTCCATAATTACATTCTCTTAGCCGTGGATCTTGTTTGATATCTACTATGCCTTTCCATGTAAGGTCAGCTGAATGCACAGCCCGCTTGAGATCTGAACAAAAGATAATATCAAAATGTTTGTCTTTGGTTTGCTCTCTCAAGTCAATAGACTGCAGTATGCCTTTTTCTGATAGATCGACATCAGACCAGCCAGAAGAGATTTCTTGCTCATTATCCGTAGTAGTTCCGTGAACAAAGTAGATTATTTGTATGCTCATAGTTTATTTAATAGGTATCTTCTCGCTTGCGAATCGGATATCCGGTGTTAGGTGATGTTTATGTCAATTTTATCTTGTTTGGACGCCTACAAAATTTCCTAATTGTTCATAACTTTGATAGCCATCGAATTTACCGACTATTCTACCTATTTTATACTCCATAGAATCTTTGTTCCAATAATAGGATAGAGTATGGTCTGTTACCTCAGATTTTGGCATTGGCACAAAAATTCTGCCCCCATCGGCTGATATAAAGTAATAGCTTTTTATTCTGGAGCCATTTACAACAAGAATAATTTCATGCTGAGCCGCGTTTCGATCGGGGAATCTTTTAGTCCATTCTTCACTGAATTCTCTGTGGTAGTCACTTTCATGAATTTGGAAAGAATTATCTTCCTGACAAATCCATATTTCCCTGTGGTCAATCCATTCTTGTGACCATTCAGATGTCTCGATATATTTACGAAAAGTTTCTAAGTTAGTTTGCGCAGCGTTTGCCTGATGGATTTGAGTAGTGTGATTAATTGTTTGGTTGCCGACATTGATGGCGCCACCAGCAGATATATTACCACCAGCTTTAATGTAGGGGGCAGAATTTTCTCTAGCGGAGAAGAAGAAATGCTTAATAAGAAAACCAACAATTCCTAAAATAAAAAGTATGATAGTTACCTGAACGGGATACTGTTCTAGTAGTGCAAAATCCATTTTGGATAATAAATTGACATAAATTTCACCTAACAGCGGGTTGGCGAACCTATTGACATAATAGCTAGGGTCAGCCAAAATGTAAAGTAATAGGGGAAATTAGAGCTGGCGCTGAAGGTGGTGGTTCGCCAACCCACCACACCTATCGATAATTGTTGAAGAAATGAAAAAACAGGGAATTAACCTTGTTTTATTTATTTAATTCAAATTTTATGAATTCAGAGCTGGATACACTAAGGCGGGAGTTAACAATACAAGGCTTTTCACGACGTACAATTAAGGCCTACATAGGGCACAATAGGCAGTTTCTACGGTGGCTTGGAGCATCGGCTAAAGAAGTCACGACCGAGGATATCAAAAATTTCTTGCAATATCTCAAGTTGCAAGGATATAGCAATACCTCCCTGAACTCTGTTATTTCTAGTTTGAAGTTTTATTATCAGCAGGTGCTGAAGCGTAAACTGTTTTATACAGTTACGAGACCCAAGCGAGAGCAGTCCTTGCCTATAGTTTTGTCTCGAGCGGAGATACAGCTGATGCTTGATACTACTGCTAATCTCAAGCATCGTTTACTATTGGCACTGGCCTATGGCGCTGGATTAAGGGTCAGTGAGACAGTGAGCCTACAAATCCGAGACATAGATTTTGCTAACCAAGTGATCTATATTCATCAGGGAAAAGGTAATAAAGATCGGTTGACCTTGCTACCGAGTAGTTTGTTGGATCAATTACGACAGACGATGAATACTAAGAAAGGTGAAGAGTATCTATTTGCCAGCTTGGACGGCGGTCCTTTGACGGCACGGACAGCGCAGAAGATTTTTGAACGGGCGCTTGAGCGGGCTGGTTTGCAAAAAGCCGCCAGCTTCCACTCGCTGCGGCATAGTTTTGCTACTCATTTATTAGAGCAGGGGATAGGTCTGCGATATGTTCAGGAGTTACTAGGTCATCATGATGTACGGACGACGCAGCGGTATACACATGTTACCTCCACGCAATTGAAGCATATTCAAAGCCCATTGTAACGCTGGCATTTATTTGAACCTGCTGCCGATCTAACCTCAGTCTTACGAAAAGGTAAAGCTATCCCAAGGTGCAAAAATTACAATAACCGCCAGTTGACTGGCGGTTATTTAAGCGGCTCGTCGACATTATTGAGGG
>CAZPQR010000089.1:0-2568 GCA_964588865.1 uncultured Gammaproteobacteria bacterium | reverse complement strand
CGCTCACAAATGAACACAAAGAAAAAACGGTAAACAAAAGTGTTACCATCAAGGCACTGGCACCGAACTGTTGGGTATAGAAAGGCAGAATCGGTATGACAATGCCAAGGCCGAGTACATCGACGAAGGCAGTTAGGAGGATAAGAGTTTTTTGGGACATGAATTTAAATCGGAATTAGGCTTTAGGTCGAGCTAAGCTCGATTAGGTTCAAATACAATCACAATTGATTGTCTGTGATTGCTGAGTATAGCAGACTAATACTACTTCATCAAAGATGGAGTTATTTCACGGTTATCTTGACTTCAGCATCTAATGCTCGTGCAAGCTTATAGAAAGCCTTTAATGTTGGGTTAAGATTACCATTTTCGAGACGAGATATGGAGGATTGTTTCGTGCCCAATTTTTTGGCTAGCTGTTTCTGAGTTAGCCCCTTGGCAATACGCAGTTGAATCATCTTTCTTAACAAGGCGTATTCAGGTTTTAGCTCTTCGTAAGCGCGACGAAAACCAGGCTTACCCATGAGCTCTTTTTTGAAATCCTGGTGACTAATTAATTGTGATTTATTCATATATAATGAGTATACCGTATATGGTATATTAGGTCAATTCCCTCATTCTAATCCTAGCCATATCTATATCGTTTTTGTCTATTTTTTGTTTTTTCTTTATTACAACATGTAATATGACCGCTTGATTTTCAAAATAGCAGTATAATAATCGGATTGGGACATTACGTTTACCTCGTAATTCAAATAAACCACGTCCCAGTGGTCGGCTATGTGGCATACCTATAGCGGAGCCAAGGGATTCTAATATTTCTATTATATGGAAGGCTTTAGCTTGGGAACCGTCATCGAGGCTGAGTATAAATTTTCTAGCTTGTTTATGGTAGTTTATAAACATAAAAAACAGAGATTATTTCCCTGTTTTTCAATTATGTCGCTATGCTAACAAAAGCGATCTATTTAATCAACCCCCTCAAATACCCCAACACCTCCTCCGCATGTTCTATCAATTCTACAGACCGATCAGCTCTCCCACTGCTTAGAAAGAACTTGACCAACCGATGGCGTAGGCCGAAGTTGTAGGTGTGCTACCCAATTCTGACAGCAAATTGCCGTTATACCATTGTCCCCAGTTCGTGGCATTGGCGCCATCAGTATCCAGTCCCCGATTCTTATAATTATCCGACCAAACGAAATTGCCTTGTTGAAAAGGAAGATAAGCAGCAGCGATGTTCTGACCCTTAAAAGTTTGTGTGCCTTGTTCTGCTGGGCTAAAGAAACTTGGGTTGTCACCAAGCAGCGAAACGGCTATATAAGAGCCAGCCCGAGCACCAGCGATCTGACAATTGAGACTAAACGTGGCGCTCGTACCAGCCGGCACTGCGATAGCTTCAAGATCATTACCCGCATTGATCAGCGGATTGTTATAGGTAAAACTTATCAAACCGTTAGCTCCGTTGAAAAGTGGGCTAGATGTAGCAGTAATAGCTACGCCGTCTGCATTCTTGACATAACAAGAACCAATGCTAATTTCGGGGGTTTTATAAATTTGGAATGAGTTTCGATACAACAAGAAACTATTACCTTGTGCATCAGCTGATATACGATATTGATAGAGATTAACACTACCATTCGTCAGGCTGGTAGCTGCACCCAATGGCGCTTCAAACGATGAATAAGTAACCGTCGGAACTGTCTTATGGAGAATTTTGGCCGCTGTTTTCGTGCCATTATCAATGATTGTTGGCTCGACATTGGAACTGGCACCGACAAACTTCATATCAGCGAGATTAAATGCAATATCAGCGTTGGGAGTACCAGGAGCATTATCAGCACCAGCATTAATGGCAGCAATATCAGCCTTGATGGTCAAATAGGCATCACCGTCTCGAGGGATGGAGAAAGTCCCTGCAGGAATATTAAAAGTAACAAACCCAGACGAAGGAATGGCAGCCGAGCCGAGCATCGTCTGGCCTTTGTATAAATAGACGGTAACAATATCTTGATAGTTGCCATTAGCTGTACCAAGTATACCGCCATCGTTCACAAATACCTTTAGCTGCTGCAAATTTTCTGCCTCATAAATGGCACTTAATTTGATATTTCCGAAGGTGACTCCGGTCGCTCCATCACGGACTGGACCTGACTTGGGATTATTGTAGGTTGAGACATATACAACCCCGGTTCGTCCGCCTCCTCCACCGCCGGTACCACCGTCGATAATTTTCACCGCACTATATTGTAGAGATCCGACATTAGCAGAAACGATATTGGTAATCTGAGCAGCTACTAAAAAAGCCGACAACATTATGCAGGCGGCAATAAGCTGATGATGTTTCTGCAATCCTGATTTCACACCAGATTTTATTTTCTTCATATATGAGAGGTAAGTAATTATATAACCGTTAAAGTATAGCACTTTTTTTAAAAAAGATCAGCCATATGCACTTAGGCTCAATTGGTTTATTATCTTACTCCTCTAACGGCCTTACTATTACTAGAGTTCAAAATACGAACGCAAACTTTTGGGCACGTCTTTACGACAACCGCAGTGTTTGAGGTG
>CAZPQR010000088.1:0-2666 GCA_964588865.1 uncultured Gammaproteobacteria bacterium | reverse complement strand
GTAGTAATTGCTCAACGTTTGGTCCGCAAGATTTGTCTCGATTGTATCGAGAGCTATAAGTTGACCCCAGAAGAGCTGGCCAATCTGGCCAAAGAATTTAATTTGGAAAAAATGTTGACCCGCTTCAAGACTATTGGCGTAGTTGATCAGAAGGTAGCTGCTTTTAGCGAGCTGACATTCTATCGGGGTAAGGGCTGTGATCGCTGTCATCATTCGGGTTATGCCGGTCGTATCGGTGTCATGGAGTTATTGGAGAATACTGAGCCAGTACAACAGGCGATTATTAAGCAAGCTGCTTCCAATGACATTGAAAAAATTGCTTTTGAACAGGGAATGATTAGTATCTTCGAAGATGGCTGGCAGAAAGCTCTCGTCGGCGTGACCACCATCGAAGAAGTACTCCGTATCAAACGAGAATAATGGAATACTTAGATATTCACGAGAAGGCGATTCAACCAGCGCCGATTCAACCAGCTCATGTCGAGGAGCAATCCAACACGTTGATAGCGGCGCAGGTAGAAGCCAAGAAGAAGATGAAGGCTGAGCGCGAGAAGAAGGAGCGCAAGTCTTCGTTTTGGCGTCTGACGACGGGCAAAGTGACACTGACTGAGAAGGAAGTCTTTATGGATAATCTTTCTACCATGCTCAAAGCTGGCTTGCCACTGGCAGCCGGTCTCTCGACGCTGGCCAATGAGATGCGCAATAAATATTTCAAAGGTATTTTGTTGGACATCAAGTCATTGGTAGAAAATGGAGAAAATTTTTCTATCGGTCTGAAGCGCTACCCCAACGTATTTCCTGATATCTTGGTAGCAACGATTGAAGTAGGAGAGTCGAGCGGTCTGTTGTCCGATGTGTTGGGGCATCTGGCTACCTTACTCAAAGCCGAACGGGCTTTGAAAAGCAAAGTAATGGGAGCTTTGATGTATCCTATCGTAGTTATGGTAGCGCTGGTCGGCGTTAGCTTGGTGCTGACTTTGTTTGTCTTTCCTAAATTGATCGAAATTTTCAAAAGCGCAGGCGTCAAGTTACCGATCGTTCTAATCTTAGTTCAGGGTTTGATCTATATATTAAATAACTACGGTTGGTATCTCATCGGCGGCTTATTTGCTCTCGGAGTGGGTTTCAAGATGCTCTTTCGCCTCTCTGGTCCCAAATACTGGCTGCACGCTCAATCCTTGAAGTTGCCAATTGCTGGACCCCTGATCAAAGAAATCGCTCTTACTCGATTCACCGGAAATTTGAAATTATTGTTAGCCTCTGGTTTGCCGATCATCAAATCACTAGAAACTGTATCGGCTACCGCCAGTAACCTACAGTTTCGTAAAGCGATTGTATCGATGTCAGAAGAATTATCCAAAGGTCTTACCCTTAATGCTGCTATGGCAAGTCGACAGCATCTTTTCCCGTCGATCGTGGTACAGCTGACCAAGGTAGGAGAGGAAACGGGAGAATTAGAAACTATCTTGGGCAAAATTTCTGAATACTACGATACGCGAGTCAATAATGTCTTGGCCAACTTATCGACTATTATCGAGCCAATCATGTTGGTTGGAGTCGGTATCGTCGTTGGTTTCGTCGCGGTGTCAGTCATCGGTCCAATTTACGAATTAACCAACAGCTTCGGTGACTCTAAATAAACAACGAGCAGGCTTCACTGCTTTGGAAGTGGTTATCACGATTTTGATTCTGGGAATATTGGCTACGTTGGGTCAGGGTAGCTATGCTGTCTGGCAAAAGAACGTTAATATTCATAATGCTACTGAAGAACTCAAAAGCTCTTTAGTCCAAGCCCAACAGAAAGCTGCTGCCTCAGCCGATGGTAAATCATGGGGCGTACATTTAGAAGCTGATCGCTACACATTGTTTGCCGGTGATATCTATAGTGTCAACAATCCTACCAACGTCGTCAAAATTCTGGCTGGCCTAACCATTGTTAACCCCACTACCAGTCTGTCGGATGGAACTAGTGGTTATAGTCCGGATGTAGTTTTCTTCAAGTTCACCGGACAAACAGTTAACAGTGGAACCATTACCTTACAAGTAACGGCTGATCCAACAATTCAAAGATCTGTATCGATATCTAATTTGGGAGTAATTCAATAATATGCGCCGTGGATTCTCCATGATCGAAATCCTAATCTCTATCGCCTTCATCTCGGTGCTCACTTTGATATTGGTTAGTGTTGTCAATTTTAGTCACAATTTACGTCGTACCGATCAAGAGAAGACTCAAGCTGCCCTCTATGCTCAAGGTGCAGTCGAGGCAGTACGACAATTGTCTTGGACCAAGTTAGTTAATGGCACGTGGCATCCGGCCGTCGACGCTTCGCAGCAGTGGTCATTGGCTGCTGGGAGTGAGCTGCTGGATAATAAATTTACTCGGTCAGTGGAGATTGGAGATGTTTACCGCAGCTCGAGCCAAAATGGTCAGGTGTACGGTTCGATCACTGCTAATGGAGGGTTCGATGATCCGAGTACCAAGAAAGTAGTAGCTACTATTAGCTGGGCGGGAGCGGATGGTCCGAAGCAGTTTACGATGGAGTCGTATATTCATCGCTATGCAGCCGATCGTTGGATACAGACTGATTGGAGTGCCGGACCGGGACAGGCCAATTGGAGTACGACTAATAAATTTTTCAGCAAAGATAGCGGTGCCGACATCA
>CAZPQR010000087.1:0-2833 GCA_964588865.1 uncultured Gammaproteobacteria bacterium | reverse complement strand
ATAAATTGAAAAAGCGCATTATCTTCTAGAAGATAATGCGCTTTTTCAATTTATATCTCTGGTTCTGCCTCGAAGCGGGCTTTATTAAGCTCCATCCATTTTATCTGATCTTCTTTGGTCTTCGTCGGGTCATTCATCGCATCAGAATGAGCCTGCATGTAATGAGGCATCAGCGCCTGCATCCATGCTTCGAAGGTTTCGCCTTGTGCTGTCACATCGCAAAGATCACATTTTAAAGTTTTCATAATAAATATTATAACTAATCAATTAGCAGTGTCCGAGTCTTTGTGTTCGGTCGTATATTTTAAGCCCCTACTGTCCCCGTCTTCACTTCTCCGGCTCGCTGATAGTTGGCCACGATGACACCAGCTGGTGTGACAGAGCTGGAGGTTAGGGTGAAGGCAGCCGGGATAGTACCTTCGCCGAATATTCGCTTACCACTGCCTAAGGTAATCGGAAATATCTTTAACCACAGTTCATCGACCAGATCATGCTTCAATAGTAGCTGAACCAGCTGACTACTGCCCCAAACCTGCAGATCGGCACCTTCACTCTGCTTCAGCTTCTGAATATCTTCGACAGTATTAAGAAATACTGAATTGGCCCAATCGGATTGTTTGGTGCTATGAGACAGGACATATTTAGTGCCAGTCATGATCGCTGGCCAGCCATCGGCATGCTGTGGCCAATAAGCAGCAAATATCTCAAACGTCCTACGTCCGAGCAGATAGTCTGCTGGCCCCATCTGTCCAGCCATGATTTTGCCAGTTGTTTCATCGAAGTAGGTACTGGCCCAGCCGCCATACTGGAAGCCATTATCTGTATCTTCTTCAGGTCCGCCCGGGGCCTGCATGATACCGTCTAAGGTGATAAATTCGATGACAATTATTTTGCGCATATATTTTTGGTTAATGGAGACAGCATAACAAAAAACAATAGATTGGGCTATTGTTTTTTTTGGCTCGCCAGGAGAGATTCGAATCCTACTCCAAAATCGCCTTCACTCTCCTCACCCCCGCCCCACCTTCGCTACCCACTTCGCTAAAGCTTTGTGGGTCATAGAAAGCTTCGGCGGGCAAGAGAACTAGCATATTCTGGGAGAGCCCTTACCCAGTGATTTAATTTCTTTTAAATATTGAGTCAAACAATGCTCCGCCAATAATAAGCTGTAAAATTACAAAAATAGCAACAGCAATGGCAATTCGGATGGCTGACATTAGTAGGGATTTATATTTTGGATTCATGTTATTCTAATATGGCCTTCACTCTCCGCACCCCAGCCGAACTTGCCTCCTCTTTTGTAATCTTCAACTTACCCATACCCTTGGTATTCTCCACATGAGGGCCGCCGCAGATTTCTTTCGAGAAGTCGCCGATGAAATAGACTTTGACCTTATCACCGTATTTATGTTCGAAGACACCGGTAGCGCCGATGGCTTTCGCCTCTGGCACAGTCATTTCTTCGTAGTGGACGTCAAGATTACGCGCGATCTGCTCGTTGGCCAAATCTTCTATTTGCTTGATTTGCTCCGGTGTCAGCTTATCAGGATGCGAGAAATCAAAGCGCAGGCGCTCTTGAGTGATATTACTTCCCCGTTGCTCTACATGTGGCCCTAGGATACGGCGCATAGCTTCAAGCATGATGTGATTGGCAGTGTGGTACTTCGTTGACTGCTCGCTGTGATCGGCAAGGCCGCCCTTAAACTTGCCAGCAGATGCGGTTCGGGATTTGTCTTGATGAGACGAAAGAAGAATTAAGAAAGAAGAATTAAGAGCCTCCTTCTCATATGGCTTACCTGAACGATCTAATTCTTCGAAAAACATTTCAATCGGGAAGCCGTAGCTTTGGTAGAGATTAAAGGCATCTTCGCCGGAAATGGCCTGACCGCTGGCGCTGATGCGCTCAAACTCTTTCAAGCCATTGTCCAAAGTTTTCAAGAATTTCTCTGTCTCTTTGGTCAGTTGCTCCAAGACGCGATTAGCATTACGACTAAGTTCTGGATAGTCGGTGTGATATTGGCGATTGACAAGTTGTACGAGTGAGCTGAATTCTTTCGGATCGTAGCCAATCATACGGGCGTGACGGATGGCACGTCGGATGAGACGACGCAGGACATAGCCTTGGTCGGTATTTGATGGCTCCAGACCGGCGTCATCTGCCAGCATGAAAGTGGCTGCTTTGATATGATCAGCAATGATTCTCAACGATTTAACTTCTGGCTTGGATGACTTCTGACGGATCAACTCCAGCATTTCGGCTAAGTATTCAATCTGGAAGACAGAACCGTAGCCATTAAGCACAGCCACTGTACGCTCTACTCCCATACCAGTGTCGACATTTTTTTGCTTCAGAGGTTCATAATATCGACTCGCTTTTAAGAATTCAAAGGCTCTAAGTTCTTGTCCAGTTTCAAATTGCTGTAGAGTTGTAATTCCTGCTTTGCTAGCGCCATCAAGGTTTTCTTTGGAATGATCAATATAAGCTACTTGATTTGGCGTTAGATTGTACTTTTCGAATAATTTAATGAAGAATTCAGGATCAGTCTTTTTTATTTCGTTTTCAAAGCTGAAAACTTCGATATTGTATTGTGATAGTATTTCCTCAGCTTTTTTTGAATTTGCATTAACAACTAAAATTTTTCTAGTAGGAATCTGATCTAAGTAGGTTACCAAAGTGCCATTAATAGTAAACTCCTCATCATATAATGTTCCCATACCGTCAATGAGTAATACTCTGTTTCTCTGGTTGAACTCCATGAAGACATTGTTCCAGATTTCCAAGAACTTACCGCATTTACATCCTGGTTGGCAGTCATTACCACATTTCGGTTTG
>CAZPQR010000086.1:0-2841 GCA_964588865.1 uncultured Gammaproteobacteria bacterium | reverse complement strand
GATGACCTCGATGTCATCGATGAGTTTCAGTGGCTGATCATGGACACTTTGAATTCCGAAGTTACATCTGTAGCACCCGATATGAAGCAGCGCAGTCGGTACGAACTACATACTACCGACGAGAAGGGTAGATTTCACGACATTACTGTCTACGAGGATCTAATCTGGCTCAATCTGGGTCATGACGACAATGGTGATTGGACAGCCGACCCAGACGGTACGGCTTGGAAATTCCTCACGGAACGTTCAGCAGGATAGCACAGAGGAGCCTCTTTGGGGGCTCCTTTATCTATAATATCCGAATTTAAAAAACCCACCTGAATGTATCAGGTGGGTCGTTGTAATCGCTAGAAGAGATTACCTAGAAATATTGACTATCTTTCTATGATGGAAGCTCCATTTTCATCAGCTCTTCAAGCGGTGGAGCTTCAAGAATTGTCACGTCACGATCGTAGAAAATATAGGAAAACCATATGGTCCGACCGTTGGCCTTAGTATTGAAGGGATCAGTATCTAGCCTCCCCGATTCGAAACATCCACAATGATGACCGAGGGTTACTTCAGTACCCATGTCACCAAACACATTGTTCAGGTGAGTGTTACCATTACGGCTTATCATGTCATGAGCACCCTGCTGGACTTCTGCCGCCAGATCGGCGCTACAATATTCATCACGAACCGAGAAGGCGACTCTGCGAGTCAGACCCTCTGTCTGTCGCAGAACCCAGATGATCACTTTCTTGGCAAAATCAGTTGCATCAGGTGAGTAAGCGATAAGCAGTTCGAGTGCCTGCATTTGCGTATTAGACATGAGAGGCGGTATATAGGTCTGGTCTTCACCACGGAACCAAGGCATCAGATCCTCCTATGTTGGATGTATGGTTGAAAGGACTAGGAAACAGCTGGATACCATAGCCAAATCAGAAAATAATGTCAACTGCCTTCGTTAGGTTCAAAATATGACTAGGGTCTTCCGTATTTCTTCACCAACCAAGCTGAAACGTAACCTCGATATTTACGTCGCGTAGCCAGCGGCATATTACGATAGGCGCCGATCTTGCCCCGACAGCTCGGTGTACCGCACTGACACTGCATACGCCAACGCGGATGATCTTCGGTCATCTCATAATCCCACGTAATCTCCTCCCCGACTTCAATATCTCGCATGGCCACGACTTGAAATAATTTCTTGATACCGCAATTGGGTTCGCAGGAATGATTGATTAGGCGCGCCACTCCCAGACAGTCTCGCCAGCGGCGCGGTGCGAATTGGATGGTGTGATGATAGAGATCGTGATTCCAATGCGGATATTCCCACTCATAGATTGGCCCGTCGTATTCGGCTACTACTTCACCCTTCTTAATTTTGCGGGAAACGAAAACTCCCCTGCCTTTGCCTCGGGAAGTTTGGACATAAATCTTCTTACTATCCATTACCGTGGAGTGGCTTGAAATTTCTTCTCTAGATCGGCGGTAATGCGTTTGACCAAGGCATCGACTTCGGCTGATTCCAAGGTCTTGTCGTTACTGCGAATAGTCAAAGAGAAAGCTAAGGAACGCTTACCCTCACCTAACTGCGGTGATTCGAAAACGTCGAAGAGATCGATCTCCTCCACCAGTCCGGAGCTACCGGCAATCTGTTCGTAAATAGCTGCCCACGGGATGGTCCGATCAACGACAATAGCAATATCGCGGACAACGCTAGGGAATTTCGGAAAGGCGGTGAAGCTACGTCGTACTTCTGCGTGCTTGACAAGCTTCTGCAGATTGAGTTGCCACCAGACAACCGAGTAACCAACAAACTGCTCCTCCACCAATTCTGGGCGTAAGGTGCCGAGATAACCAAACTTCTGATCATGCGCCTGAATACTAAGCACGTGCGTACTGTGATCAAGGCTATCAGCGATAAACTCATACGGCAACGAGTAGTGCTGTAGTAGCTGTTCGATCAGACCTTTGGTCTCTAGATACAACGTTGCTACTGATTTGTCACGCGAGATACAGACACCAGCCAGCATCTTGGGCTGATCCGGTAAGAAATGCTTATCCGTGCCATCAGTGGCGAATTCACCTTTGCCCGTACGGTAGGTGCGGCCAATTTCGAATAAACTAAATTCATTACTCCAACGTAAATTTTCTTCTACCTTCTGCATCAACCCAGGTAATAACGAGGTACGCATGAACTTCTGCTCATCATTGAGATAATTAGCCAAGCTCACTTGATGTTCCGTTAGACCGAGCCGCTGAGCCCAAGTATTGAAAGCGAATGAATAAGTAGAAACCTCGAAGTAATTGGCGTGGAAGGCCAACGTGTCTTTGAGCTGACGTTCCAACTGCAACATGACATTACGCTCCGGTAATTCGAGAGCAATGACCGGCATTGTCGGAACAATGTTGTCGTAGCCATAAATTCTCGTCACTTCCTCGACCAGATCTTCTGGGATGCCAATATCTTTGGTAGCGCGGAATGACGGCACACCGACATGCCAATCTTTGGCTTTGTTCTGCACGGTGAAATTCAAACGAGTCAAAATCTGTTTGACCGTAGCATCAGGGATAGTGACACCAGCAACGCGAGAAAACATTTCTTTGGGTACGATGATCGTTCGTTGGAAATCTGGCGCTCGGTTGATATCGATCACTTTACTAGCTACCGTCGCTTCAGGACAGATCTGCTTGATCAGAGCCACGGCGCGTGTGATTACTTGCGGCGTTAACAATGGATCGAGTGACTTCTCATAGCGAGCAGAAGCTTCAGTACGCAAACCAAGAGCAGTCGACATGCGGCGAATAGTACTGGCTTGGAAATTGGCGCAAGTTAATAACACTTGTTTGGTCGTC
>CAZPQR010000085.1:0-2844 GCA_964588865.1 uncultured Gammaproteobacteria bacterium | reverse complement strand
AGACCTTAGCTCGTGACATTGCTACCAAGATTGAGAACGAACTCAAGTATCCTGGTGAAATCAAAGTCACTGCTATTCGTGAGAAACGTGTCGTTGAATATGCCCGCTAAACCTATCAAATTATTATTCTTCGGTGATGTCATCGGTAAGCTCGGCCGTCGCGCTGTAGCCCAGATCATACCGCAATGGAAATCGCAGTATCAGCCTGACTTGATCTTGGCCAACGTCGAGAATCTAGCTCATGGCAAAGGCGTTACCGTCAAGACACTGGCCGAGCTTAAGGAAGCTGGCGTTCAAGTCTTCACCGGTGGCAATCATATCTATAGCAAAGATGATCCTACCACTGACGAGTACGCTCAGAATTTCACTTTGGCCTTACCGGCCAATGTCGTGCGCACGCCAGCTAATTTTCGTTATCACAAAATTACTGTTGCTGATAAAGAGCTAGTCGTTATTAACTTACTTGGACAATTTCAGATCGAATCTGATGGCAGCATGAACCCTTTCCTCGAATTCGATAAGCTGTATGATGAGCTTAATAAGCCCAAACTAATGCTGGTAGATTTCCATGCGGAAGCGACTAGCGAGAAGGTGGCTTTCGGACTGTATTGTGACGGACGCGCTTCGGCTGTCGTCGGATCACATACTCACATTCCTACCAATGACGCTCGTGTCCTGCCCCATGGCACTGGCTATATCTCTGATATGGGTATGGTCGGTGGTCAGAATACGGTCTTGGGTGTTACAGCTGATATTATTATCAATCGCTTCAAAGGCGAAACAGCGGCTTTTGACTGGCCAGAGACTGGCGAAGCTATCATTTGCGGTGTCTACCTAGAGCTTGACTCAGAGACAGGGCACTGTTTACAAATTACCCCGCTTCAAGCTACTATTACGGTATAAGAAATCTCGTCTGCCCCTGTCGGTAGGCGGACTTACGTCATAATATTATGAACAAAGCAGAGCTATGTGAATCAATCGCTTCTAAACTAAGTCTCAATAAAACTGAAGTCGAACGCGTCGTCGATGCCCTAGAAGAAACCATTATGGCCACGCTGAAAACTGGTGCTGAAGTCAGCTTAACGGGATTCGGTACGTTCTCTGCCAAGCATCGTAGCGCTCGCGCCGGCGTCAATCCACGTAACCCCTCCGAACGAATCCAAGTCCCAGCTGTGACTATCCCCAAATTCAAAGCTGGCAAAGCACTCAAAGACGCTCTCAAGAATTAAATAATTTCTAGAATAAAAACTCAGTGATACTGAGTTTTTAAATTGAAGGCCCCCAACTCAGATGAGCTGGGGGCCATTTTGATTTGGGGGTCAGGCGCTGAATTCCGCGATACCGTCCATGACGCTATCGACATAAGCGCCAACGAAGCGCATGTGTACGTCGAGCTCGATGTCGGCGTCACCTTCGTGCTGCTCTTCGGTACCGAAGAGCCGCCCGCTGAAAACCTGCGACATCTTCTCGTTGGCCTCAACCACCCACTCCTCTTCCAGAACTCCAACTCTGGGCTCCCCGAGGAAAAAACCACGAGGAATCCAAAGCGAAGCACCGCAGCGAAGTGAGAGCGAACCACAAGCAGCCGAGTCAGGGACTTCTACATCCGCTGTGCCTACCAAAGGAAAGACATCGGCCGGAACACAGAGGAGAAGATCCTCGTCCTCAACGTGTGAGCCGAGGACGATCCACTGAATAGCTTCTTCGTTCTCGGGCGACCGTAACATCATGATATCACCCGGTTGAACCCGCTCCGAACGTGATGCCATCAACGCTGCCAGTTTCTGCCCTTTTTCTCTTGCTGCCTTCCAGGCGGCGATAAGAGAAAGTGCGCGGGCTTCTGCCTTATACTTCTGCACGTCAAATCTCCTGTTTGGCCGCAGAAATCTAGCCAATTGGGTGAATGTCTGCGCCAATGATTCGGCAGTCAGACTATGAAACTTGGGCAAGAAACAGTGAATTCCAATATCTATAAATCCCTATGTAAAGTACTAATATAATTAATATAGCACATATTATATATATTGTCAATAGCAAAAACCCGATGATCAGATCAGGTCTCTTTTTATGTTATTTTTTTATTACGATACCAACCTTCGCCCCATCAGCCGCTTCGCCCGTCCAATCATGGATAGCGGCCATCAAAACATTTTCGGTATAGACATAGTCAGCCCCGTTGCGCGTCCCAGGATCATTGGTGATAAACTTGCCATCTTTGGTGAAACCTTTGATCACCAACATATGATAGATCGGGCCAGGCTGTTTGAAATTAGGATTATGCAGCTCTCTGCCTGCTGCCGGTACTATCACCGGGAAACCTGATCGTAGCTGATCACGAATTTTATCAGCAGTCAGATTGGAAATGATTTGATACTGATAGGAGGGATAAAACTGTTTAGCCAATTCAATCGTCTTGGCAGCCGATAGATCTTCATGGCCACCCCATTCCTTGATCTGCCAAGCCACCATCTGATCGATCATGTCTTTCATTTGTTGCTTAGTCAGACTAGCATCTCGAAGATAGAAATCCGTCATGATCAAACTCGCCTCTTCGCAAGCTTCGCCATAAGGCATACTCCAATCACCGAAAGGAGCCTGCGAGGCAAATGGCACTGCCAAGTTAATCTGGTTAACAGTTGGTGGCGGCGTGGGTACGGTCGGCTCAGGCTTATTGGGCCGGGTAGAAGTCGGTATCGCCGGAACGGTAGAGGTGGCCACCGCATTAATTGGCTGCGCTGGTGGTAAATCTACCCTGGGTGTCACGGCCTGACGAATATAGCCTCTTCCAGCATAGACCAAACCAGCGATCACCATAATCGCCAAACCAGCTGTAAGAAATACTAT
>CAZPQR010000084.1:0-2869 GCA_964588865.1 uncultured Gammaproteobacteria bacterium | reverse complement strand
CATACCCATATCAGAGATATAGCCAGTGCCATGGGGCAGGACGCGAGCGTCATTGGTAGGAATATGGGTGTGTGATCCGACGACAGCCGAAGCCCGTCCGTCACAATACAGTCCGAAGGCCACCTTCTCGCTGGTAGCTTCCGCATGGAAATCGACCAGCATCAGTTTGGGCTTATTAAGCTCATCATACAGCTTATCGAATTCCAGGAAAGGGTTCGTGCTGCCGTCCGATTCGATCTGAAATTGTCCTAGTAAGTTAATAACGACTAGCTCTTTATCAGCAACAGTAATTTTGTGATAACGAAAATTAGCTGGCGTGCGCACGACATTGGCCGGTAAGGCCAAAGTGAAATTCTGAGCGTACTCGTCAGTGGTAGGATCATCTTTGCTATAGATATGATTGCCACCAGTGAAGACTTGGACGCCAGCTTGCTTGAGCTCGGTCAGTGTTTTGACGGTGACACCTTTGCCATGAGCGAGATTCTCGACATTAGCCAAGATCAAGTCTGGTTGATACTGCGATTTCCATTGTGGTACGATCTGAGCTACAGCACGACGGCCAAGCTTACCGATGACATCACCGAAGAATAGTAATTTGATAGGTTTAGCGGGCATATTCAACGACGCGTTTCTCACGGATAGCAGTGACTTTGATTTCGCCAGGATACTTGAGTTCGTTCTCAATCTTGGTAGCAATGTCACGAGCTAAGGTCTTCATCTGATAGTCATCCATATTTTCTGGATTGATGAAGACACGAATTTCACGACCAGCTTGGATAGCGTAACTCTTGTCGACACCTTCGAAGCTATTGGCTACACCTTCGAGTTCTTCTAGACGTTTGACGTAGTTCTCGTAGGTATCGCGACGAGCACCAGGGCGTGAACCAGAGATAGCGTCGGCGATTTTCACGATGACACCTTCCAAAGTCTTGGGGCTGTCTTCATGATGGGCGATAGCCATGTAGGCAATCTCTTCGGGTAAACCAAATTTCTTCATCAAGTCATAACCAATTTCCGGATGGCCGCCTTGGATTTCGTGATCAAGTGCCTTACCAATATCATGGAGTAGACCACCTTTGCGACAGACAGTAACGTCGGCTTTCAATTCTTGAGCGAGCAAGGTAGACAGATGACAGACTTCCAGCGCATGTCGTAATTGATTCTGTCCGTAACTAGTGCGGTACTTGAGACGACCGAGGATCTGGACCAATTTGGGATCCAGTCCGACGACGCCGGCTTCATAAGCAGCTTCTTCGCCGGCCTTGGTGATGTCGGCTGTGAGATCTTTCTTAGCTTGGGCGACAACTTCTTCGATACGAGCTGGGTGGATACGACCATCAACCATCAGTTGCTCGAGGACTCGTTTGGCTAAGTGACGACGAATAGGATTGAAACCAGAAATCATGATACTTTCGGGAGTATCATCGACAATAATTTCGACGCCAGTAAGTTGTTCGATGGTTTTGATATTACGGCCTTCACGCCCAATGATACGGCCTTTCATTTCGTCGCTGGTCAGAGGAACAATTAAGGTTGTGCTTTCTGACGTATGATTGGAAGCGACGCGCTGCATCACAGTGCTTAAGATAGTTTTGGATTTGCGTTCCAATTCATCATTGGCTTCGAGTTCCAATTTGCGCATGCGTGCTAGCAATTCATCTTTGCTGCGCATTTCTAGATTCTGCATCAACACTTGTTTGGCTTCGTCCTGACGTAGGTTGGCAATCTTTTCTAATTTGGCTAGTTGCTCTTCACGAATTTTCTTGATTTCTTCTTTGGCCGATTCCATTTTCTCTAGCTGCTCATAGAGCTTCTGTTGCTTACCTTCGAATTCGAGAATCTTGGTATCGAACATAGTCTCGCGCTTCTGCAAGTGATCTTGCATGTCTTGAATCTCACGGCGACGAGCTTTCTCTTCTTGCTTAGCTTCTTCAATAATTTTCAAAGCTTGATCCTTACTCTCGAGCAAGGCTTGCTTTTGTTTGTTTTTGGCATCTTCGATTAGCTCATGCGCTTTGCGCTCGGCTGACTCGATGCTTCGCTGGGTAGCGATCTTCTTGGCCACGAAACCGATGACGGCTCCGAGGACCACTGCAATCAGGAGGTAAATAAATAACATAGACAGATATTAGACTGTCCCGATGGTGAAGTATAAAGATACTAGCCGAGCGTTACTCGGAGTCTATGAGGCTGAACTGGCTGACACGCTAACGATAGATACGAAAATTGAAAACATGCAAATTCAGACTTTACCCTTCAACAATCGAAACAGATAATGGCTTAAATTAGCTAAATTAATGACCTATAGGTCCATATAATCTAGCGTAAGCATACTAACATGCGCCTGCCTTGCTGACAAGCTGGGACTGATTATGTGGTTATTTGTAAAGAAGCCGCCGAGCTGAGCTCGGCGGCGATGATTACGGCAAGCAATCGACTATCTGACTGACATCGTCGGCTACGTACTGCATACGCGGCAGGATATCTAGCTCGGTTAGGAGGTGACAGTTCAAGCCCTGCGGCTTGTGTCGAAAGTAGGCTGCTAGGCAGGCTCGTTGGGACTGGCCGCTCAACAGATCTAGTGTCTGACCCGAAGACGTTGGTTCCTCCTCTTCTCGCGTCAACCGTTGACCACTGAAGTAGAAGGTAAGACAGCGTACACCTTGCGATAGGTCGTAGACAAATACCCAGCCATCAGTAGCAGACTTCCCCGGCTCGTCTTCATAGCAGGATTCAATTGGCGCATAGCCAATGACTGTGGCTGCTACTGGTTGCTGCTGGCGGAAGATCACGACCAAGGTGCGGTGCTCATCCGCTGCTTCCAGATCGAAGAAAACGAATTCACGTTGACCATTACTGGCATAGTAGG
>CAZPQR010000083.1:1170-2869 GCA_964588865.1 uncultured Gammaproteobacteria bacterium | reverse complement strand
AGCTTAAGTAGGGAACTTATTGAATAGCTTGGGTGGTGTCGGTGACTGCTTTGATTACTTTGATACTGACTGCCAATAGAGAAGTTTTGCCTAGAACTTTGGCGCGAATTTTGACTGGAGTGCCTACTTTGAGAACTTTGGCTGTGGCTTTGGTATTACCTTCGAAGACCTGAGTGTTGCTATTGATAGCAGCATTGACTTTGGTGCCGGCAGACATGACAGCGATAGAATTGGCAGAGACTGAAGTGATGACCCCATCGTAGGTTCGGAAGGGGGTAGAGGCTGGTCGTTCAACTTTGGGCACTGGAACGACAGCAGTATCGTTGGTGCTAACTTTATCAGCCGCTTGTGCCAAGTAGGCAGCGAAACAGATCGAGATGACCCCTAAGATGGCTAGAGGCATGATCTGGGATTTGGTTTTTTTCATGTGGGTTAAATAGTTACTAATAGTAGTAGTATAGCAATTTTATTGCTTTCCTGGAAATGTCGGTAAGGTTTGAAGCGGTTGATCATTCTGTGACATCACTATGAGTTTCTGAATATGTGCTCGGTGTTCAGCTAGTGAAACCTGATCCAGCCGGAGGCGAACGATACTGCCTAAGAGCAATTCTTGGGCGAAGAAGGGATTTTTTTCGCGATAAAATTGACTGTCATCACTAAAGGTTAATTTCCAATATTCAATAGTATGATCCGTTTGCCACGTAAATACGGTGACGGTCAGATGGGCAAGGTCAATCTCGGATACTTGAGCGTAGAGATACGTAGCACCCAAAGCTTGTACCGACTGATCACGTAGCGTAGCGGCGATGAAATTATGATGGAGCTCGTCCCATCTGCCCACAATCGTCACATCATCACCTTCGGCTAACTCCGTTACTGCTAGATTACCGCGGAAGGAACGACGGAGGTCGGTCTGTTGATTGATGACTACAGAGACGAGCGCGCGCGATCCGCCGAAGATATTATTGATATCGCCTTCCTGATAGAAGCGAGATGGCAAAGCGCGTACCTGTATCGTTAGTGGCAAAGTCAAATCGCTAGGGATCTCAGTGATGGTGGCGGGTATAATCCAGCGAGTCGTCTTCATGAATAGACTATCACCACGTCGTAAAGCAACTACGATGAGCGCTTGCGCTTGGTCAGTGGTACTTTTCTTGACGCGCGCCCTGATGCGATCGCCGACTCGGAAGTCGAAGAGGAGGGCGGGGTTTTGGTTACCGACTACGAGGCGAGCGCCACTAAGGTCAAGACTGGTAATGCGACTATCGCCTGACAAACTTAGCTTATTGGTGACGCCATCAAGAGCGGTGATCCAGCCATTAACTGATTGAACCGACCGATTGATGCTGCTATTGATAATTTTGGTGGCACGATAATAACCACTTTGTTCTCCGCGAATAGCTTGAACGGTCAGTTGGTCACCAGCAATCCAATCATTAAGTGTGGTCGTTTGATTAGCGTTATTTTTCAAAACGGTGCTCGGCGTGATCTCGATGGTCTCATCGCTAGCCTCACCCGTGGAGGAGAGCTGACGAACTACTACGGTAGTATAACGATTGCTCGTGTTGCCGATCTCAACCAAGGTACCTCGCAATGAAGTAGTAATCTGCCGTTCGCTGCGGGCGGAAGCTGCGATTGATGGTGTGACACCGAGCGCGTCCGGTGTAATCTCGCCTTGATGTAGGTTGGCGGCCCAACT
>CAZPQR010000083.1:0-1070 GCA_964588865.1 uncultured Gammaproteobacteria bacterium | reverse complement strand
GATTCGCGTTCGTTATTGGATCTGCGGCCCCAGAACATGTTTCTCGTCAGTACATCGGCTAAGATGCTGATAGCGCTGACGCAGACGATGGCAATCATCATGACACGGATGTCATAATTTTTCACATGTGATAGTTCGTGGGCAATGACGCCTTCTAATTCTTCATTGGCCAGAGCTTCGACTATACCTGTAGTGAGGGCGACAGAGGCATGCTGAGGATCACGACCAGTTGCGAAGGCATTGAGTGCTCGGTCATTAATCAGATATACCTTAGGCATCGGTAAGCCAGCGGTGATGGCTAGGTTCTCTACCATATGATAGACGTAAGGATTGTCTTGGGCTTGTATTGGTTTGGCACCAGACAAGCTTAAGGCGATCTTGTCGCCAGAGAAGTAGCTCACCATAGTCATACAGCCAGCGAAGATCAGAGCTCCTACCAGTGGTACGTAGCCAGCATCAAAATAAAGTCCAGCAAACCAACCAATAGCTCCTAACACGACGACAAAGAGTGTCATGATGAGGAAAGTTTTTCGTTTGTTACTACTAATTTGGTTATACATAATTGAGGAACTAGAAACTAGGAATTGGTAATTAGTTATTTGTTATTAGGGAAGAGCTGTGAGGGGAGGGCGTGATGCGGTATCAGCGATCCGGGGTCCGCTATCCGGTCGCGATCTGCAATCCGCTATCCGGACTCCGGATCGCGGGTACCTAGTGTCGAGTACCGAGCACCGAGTACCCAGTACCAAGTTTAGCAACCAAAACCCAGATACGCGAGTAACTGGGTTTGGGAAGAGGAAAAATTAGAATTTGACTTGAACGTTCTCGCGTTGGTCGGCTTCAGCTTCGAAGAAAGCGAAAGCTTTCATGCCCATCATGGTTGCAATCAAATTGGTCGGGAAAACTTGTACCGCAGTATTGAAGTCACGCACTTGGCCGTTGTAGAAGCGGCGAGCAGCTTGGATCTTGTTCTCCGTGTCGGCTAGCTCATCTTGGAGTTGGAGGAAATTGGTTGAAGCTTTGAGATCAGGATAGTTCTCGGCTACGGCAAACAAAGATTTGAGAGCTCC
>CAZPQR010000082.1:0-2917 GCA_964588865.1 uncultured Gammaproteobacteria bacterium | reverse complement strand
CTTGACAAATATTATAAATAGTGTATTATTATGTATTAATCGTTATTTGTAAACCGGCGGTGCAGCTGCATCGCCCTGATGAAGAAGACCCCTAACAAGGAGGTAGTACATGTCCAGAGCCAAGCGCAAGATCCATACCGGAATCCGTACTCCGATCAAGACGATCATGGCGATGGCGGCTTTGTTCCGGAAAGCATCGACGCTGTTGACCGGTGAAGCCAAGCGTCTCAAGAGGGCCGATGTCCGGCTCCGGAAGCTGGCCTCCGCCAAGCCGACAGTCAGCAAGAAGGTCGTGAAGAAGCGGCCGATCAAGAAGGTCGTCGCCAAGCCGACGACCGTCCCGACCGTCGCCGAGATGTCCTACGCGCTGCTGTCGCGTCGGGCAACGCCGATGACCATCGGCGAACTGGCCACCAAGGTGGCGAAGAGGAGGGGTCGTGATGTGAGTCGCTCCTTCGCTGCTAACCTGGCAACCGCGCTCACTCGCGATGATCGCGTCGAGCGTGTCGAGCGCGGTATGTACGCCGCGAAGTAGTCTGCACGTGCGCCCCACACCAACTCTTGGTGTGGGGCGCTTTCATTTTCATTTGGTCAAATCCAAAGCTTGTGGTACTATTTTTCTGTTATGTACGCCAGCATCTACGACGAATTACGTTCACGCATGGTCCAAGAGCAATTAATGGATCGTGGTATTCACGACTTCGCGACGTTGCGTGCCATGGCCAAAGTGCCACGTGAATTATTTGTGCCTCGAGAATCTCTGGAGCAAGCGTATCATGATACTGCTATCCCATTGATCAAAGGTCAGACAATATCACAACCGTTCATTGTTGCTTTCATGACGCAATCACTTCGCCTGCAACCAGAGGATACAGTATTAGAATTAGGAACTGGTTCTGGCTATCAAGCAGCTATTGCGGCGGAGTTAGCAGCTGCCGTCCATTCATTTGAAATCATTGACGAACTGCATGCTAAGGCTCGTTCGATACTGAAGAAATTACATTATCAGAATATTAGCTTGAAGTTGGGTAGTGGGCGTAGAGGGCTACCCGAAGCCGGACCGTTCAGCAAAATTATTGTCACCGCCGCTGCCGATAAAGTGCCACCTTCACTATTTGACCAATTAGCTTCTCCCGGACGTCTGATCATCCCACTCAAAGAAGCTGATGGTAGTCAGCAACTGGTCTTGTATAAGAAAGACGAACGAGGCCAGATCCAAGAGCAGAAATTATTACCGGTGGTGTTCGTGACGTTGAAGTGAAGACGGTACTCGGGGCTAGCAACTTGGTACTCGCTTCTCGCTACCCGGGATCTGCAATCCGGGTTCCGGATAGCGGATCCCTCTTCCGAGTCCCTTCTCCATAGTTGACTCCAACCCCAATTGAACCTATAATCATCAGGTTCGTTTTTTTATTCTCATTATCACTATCTCGCTATGCAGCGCGAGAATGTACAAGAGAAATTATATATGGCCGACGAGACAATTATCCGATTTGAAGGCGTTTCCTTCGAATATAATCATGATGAACCCATTCTCGATGAGGTGGATTTTTCTTTGCGTCTCGGTGCCAAATTCACCTTGATGGGACAGAATGGTGCCGGCAAAAGCACCTTATTTCAGCTCATAACTGGTTCCCTGAAACCAACTCGAGGCCTGATACACGTCGGTCAAGGGCTGACGGTAGCTACTGCTCATCAGGTGATCCTGCCCGCCAAATTATCGCTGACGGTGGCGGAATACTTTCAGGATGTTCTTGGCCAAGAGCTGTTTCGTATTCAGCAGCGCATGAATGAGATATTAGAAGTGGTGAATCTCCAAGTGCCGACTGACAAAGTTATCAAATCACTTTCAGGTGGTCAGCAAGCACGACTTCTTTTGGCATCGGCTCTAATCCAAGATCCGGATATCTTATTACTGGATGAGCCGACCAACAATTTGGACAAAGAAGGTATTGCTCATCTGACGCAATTCCTGATCGATTATCAGAAAACCTGTTTAGTAATTTCTCACGATGCTGATTTCTTGAATTCCTTTACCGAAGGAGTCTTGTATTTGGATGTCTTCACCCACAAAGTAGAACGGTACCTGGGTAACTATTATGATGTGATCGAGGAGATTGAGATTCGTCGTGAGAAGGAGAATCGCAAGAACGCCCAATTGGCTAAGGAGATCCAAGATAACAAAGACAAGGCCAACATGTTTGCTCATAAGGGAGGTAAGATGCGTCTGGTGGCTCGCAAGATGCGCGAGGCAGCGGAAGAGATGGAAGCCGCCAAAGTTGACGTGCGCAAAGAAGACAAAACCATACGACCATTTACTATTCCGACACAGGAAGATCTGGTTGGTGAGATTATTCATATTTCTTCTTACACCACGATGCGCGGTAATCAGATCGTCGAACATGAGAAAGAAATATCTTTGAAGAAAAATAATCGTCTGCAATTAGTCGGGCCTAACGGTATTGGCAAAACTACATTGCTAGAATCATTAGCCAGTGGACGCGGTGAGGGAGTGTCGATTACTTCCGGTGTCGTTGTCGGCTACTATCGTCAGGATTTCTCTACGCTTAATTTCGAAGATACTGTTTATGAATCGTTAAGTTCGGTGATGGAAGGTCGCAATGAAGAATTTTTACGTTCCACTGCTGCTGGCTTCTTGATAACTTCTAAGTTGATCAAAAGTAAAATCGGTAGTTTGTCAGAAGGACAGAAGGGCTTAGTAGCTTTCGCACGATTGGTATTGCAGAAGCCAGGCCTGCTGATCCTCGACGAGCCAACCAACCATATCAATTTCCGTCATCTTCCCGTCATTGCTCAAGCGCTAGAAGATTATCAAGGCGCGATGATCCTCGTCAGTCACGTGCCGGAGTTCGTGGCGCAGATACGAATAGACGAGGTGTTGGATTTGGAGCGGTAG
>CAZPQR010000081.1:1054-2958 GCA_964588865.1 uncultured Gammaproteobacteria bacterium | reverse complement strand
ATTAAATTATACTAAAGCGCATTGATGGAAGTGTCAATTTACCCTGTTGGATACGAAGTTATCCAACAGGGTAAACCCCGTTAGATAAAGTTATCTAACGGGGCAAAGAAAACCGCAACGCTGAAGCGTCGCGGTGGTGATGTTCTATTCACATTTGAGCTCGGGTGGCCTCAGCTCGACCGTTTCTGGCTTTTGAAATTTGATACCGAATCCGAAATGTTCTCGGTTGAAATCAATCATCTGACCAATTGCCGCGTGCTGCGTTTCTCCTGTGCCATAAATCGACGGATTGTTGGCTAGATAGGCTCGGTATGTATCGGACTGAAAAACTAGAACGATTTCTTGTTCTGCCATCGCATCGTCTCCTAGAGAATAGGAATGTGTCTGGCTTTGGCTTGTTCCTTGCTGCCACGCGTCCAAGTTGCCAGTGGTATTTGCTCTGACTGACGCGTGATCAAGAAGAAGCCGACTGATTCCCGCCCGATCAACAAGGCAAACCGTTGATGGTGGCTGCGAAACGGCGTGGCCATGCAGGTCGAGCCAGCTACGAAGCCGATACGATAGCCGACTTTGGCTAGCGGTGGAGGAACTTCCACGATGACGACGGTGCGCCAGACGAAGAGCCGTAGCCATAGATGGTTGAACCAATTGGTTGCCGGTACCGTGATATCGCCTTTGATGACGGTTGTTTCGGCGATCTTCATATAGGGGAGCCAGATCATTGAGACATTCTCCTTCGGTGGACCATCAAGATGATCCAATAGAGGATGAGCGGTAGGACGTTGCAGGTCGCACCGCCGATGATAAACCAGTTTTTCGTCGACCATAAGCCGACATACATCATCAAGCCGCCGAAAGTTCGTAGCGAGACTTCTCCGAAAGAGATGTCGGCAATGGTTCGTCGCTGCCAGACTTTGAAAATCTGCAACGAGATACCAATACCGAAAATGGTAAATCCAATGAAGCTTAGCCAGTCCAAAATATAGCGTGGCATAGGTTCTCCTTGGTAAGGATAGTAGAAAGAACAGATCTTTTCTTAGTGCTTCATGAAACATGTAGAACTAAGAAAAGATCCCGTCCGCTCAATCATTACGAGATGAGCGGACGGGAGAAGTTCAGGGAGTTGCACGTGATAGAAGCCACACACAGACCCCCAAAACCAGTACGAATATCAGTGCGACTGACCACAGGATATTACGGCCGTTGGAATTCATTGCTATCTCCTTGTGATGGCTCACTAGTTTGCCAGTGAGTGTTTGATCTCCATTCAGGAAACCTGATGAGGCAGAATACCACGATGGCCCAGAATATGGACCAGAGGATTAATGTCCATTCACGTTTGGCTTTCATGACGGAGCACTGATGGTAGCTACCAGCCGCAGCGTGTCAGGAACACCGATAATGATCGGTAGGCCGAGTCTCATCAGCTCCTGAGGTTGCCTATTTCTGGCTAAACTATTGTACCCGTCTCGAACAACCGATAGTTGGTATTTGAGACAAGCGCTAAAGATTTCTCGTCTCTCCACCATGACACTGTCGGCGCGTTCCTCGGGCGTTAGCCGCTGCAAGATCTTGACTTGCGTATCAGCTCGGTCCAGAAGCTCTTGGTAAGTCTTGTGATAGCGTACAAGATTGGCGTTCGTCATCTGAGTAGCTTCGATCTTCTGTTCGGAAGAAATCAGCGTCACGAACAGCCATGCGAACAGTGCAATGAACAAGAAGGGTGTAGCAGATGCTAGCTTCCTTTTCAGCACGTTAGTCTCCTGTTTTGGTGTGTTGTAAAGAACTGAAATCAACTTGAATCTTTTAGCTTGTAGCTACAAGACTCGAGTTGACCCCCGAATAAGGATTTTTCGGGGGGGCTGAGCGTTATCCAAAGAGCGAAATACGAACGTTCTTTATCA
>CAZPQR010000081.1:0-1044 GCA_964588865.1 uncultured Gammaproteobacteria bacterium | reverse complement strand
AACTTTAATCTTTTAGCGTGGAGCTCCAAGACTCGTTTTGCCCCCCGAAACCGGATTGATTCGGGGGGGGGCTGAGCGTTAGCCAAAGAGCGAATTCCGAACGTTCTTGATCACCGTCACGATGACGAACGTGCCGCAGTTAGCGCTGCACTTCCAGCCGATCTGATCATCAAGACCCTTGGACCTCTTGGCCAAGGTGTGCGTCCGATCGGCCTTACAATTTGCGCAGTACAGAGTATCGATGGTTCCTAGAGGCCTCATCGGCAAACTGATGAAGTTGTTGTGATTGGCGAAATCACGCAGAGTCTGGCTTGGGGGCAGTTTTTTGGGCATGAGCATGAGCAAGTCCTCCTAGAGCTGACAACTGACTAGTGTGGTACTGCTATTGAAAAGGAACGGTTTGATGTCAAATTAAATCAATTTATGGGGAGTTTGTCAATGTTTAAGAGGTCAGAAGTTATTTGTTACTAGTTATTAGGGCAGATGAGGCGGTTTTTTCTCTTCCTCTTCCCAAATAACTAATAACTAATTACGAATAACACGCATCCGCGTTCTTTACTTTTCCCCCAAATTGCACTAAGGTAATTTCAACAAAATTGGCTAATATATGCACAAATTACAGGAAATATTGGACCTAGCACGTGAGACCGGTGACCGCTTGATCGTTATGGATCAGGTCGGGGAGCCTTATGTCATTATGAATTTGGCTAACTATAGAGAATTATTGCGAGAAGAAAGCCACATTGCCAAGCTGTCAGAGCAAGAATTATTGGACAAAATCAACCGTCTGGTCTCTTCTTGGAAGGCCAACCGCCCGGATCTAGCTGATTATGATCTGGCCCAATTCCGAGTCGATAGTATTCGCCAGCAACAGACGGTCAATGCTCAGCCTATTTCCGCTAGTCCTACCTACGAAACCATCGTCGAGACCCCATCACCAGTGGATGAGCGGGCAGCCCGTCAGGAGGAGCTTCTGGCTCAAGTAGTGGCTTCGCCAGACGAAGAGGACGTCTATTATCCCGAGCCAACGGCGGAGGAAATGCC
>CAZPQR010000080.1:0-3237 GCA_964588865.1 uncultured Gammaproteobacteria bacterium | reverse complement strand
TTGCATCTGGCTCATCATTATCAGCAGTGGTATCCGCAATCTTCAGTTGTCTAGCAGCCGCGTAACAAGGTATACTTAATCTATGGCACGTCGTGAAATAACAGAACGTCTCCAAGCCTCGGTACGACGCTCGTACTATAAGCGTTGGTTTCAACGTCCGTGGGGTCGCTTCATCCTAATTGCTGGAGTTCTGGTAGCGATTTTCATCGCTTACTATATTTATCTTACGACTCAATATTATCAGCAGTTAACAACTTTTGATTTCAAGAAGCCGATCGAACAGCTGCGTCAAGATACAGCTTTCAAGACGCTGGTAACGGCTGACGATCCGGCCAAAGGAAATCCCGAAGCCAAAATAGTTGTAGTAGAGTTTGGGGATTTCCAGTGTCCCTTCTGCAAACAATCAGAGCCTATCCTGAAGCAGGTGATGGAGAAATACGGTGATAAGATTTATTTCATGTTCCGAGATTATCCCATTACTTCCATTCATCCAGAAGCCTTAGCTGCTGCTGAAGCTGCTAATTGTGCAGGGCAGCAAGATAAGTTCTGGGACTATCATGATCAGCTCTATGCCCGCCAAGATGAATTATCATCGGCGACCTATCGTTCTATTGCTGAAGCGCTTGGTCTGGATATGCCCAAGTTCAATACCTGCCTCAATACTCACGCCACTCGAGCAGAAATAACAGCTGACGCCGAGGACGGCGCCAACCTCGGAGTGCGCGGTACACCGACTTTTTTTATCAATGGTCAAATGTTCCCTGGTGTGCTAAAGTTTGACTTCTGGGACAAAGTTTTAACCTATTTATTAAACCCTCCAAAATCCTAATGTTAGATCGATTTACTCAACGTTTCTCAGGTTTTAGCGGATTATTCCTACGCTTGGGCTTAGCTTTTGTCTATTTATTTTCGGGCTACAGCAAGCTCTTTGCTGGTAGTGACGGTATAGGTGTTTGTAGCAATCGTGTTGAAGCGGTGGCGCTCGTAGCTAATTATCAGTTCATCCCGATTGATCCAGAGAATTTCGTCATTATCCAATCAGTTTTAGAATTAATTTTGGGCCTAGTATTGGTTTTAGGCATCAAGACTCGCTGGGCAGCGCTAATCTCGGTCGTGCTTTTGTTACTATTTTTCGTCTTTATCGATTTCCAATTAGTCTGGAAGAACATGGCCTTACTGGGCGCTTCTTTGGCTTTGTTGGTTACCAATGAAAATCGTTGGTCACTGGATAATCGTCTAATAGTTAAATCACTTTAATATCATGAGAAAAATCCTCTTAGCTGTCGGTTTGCTGTTGACGCTCACTGCTTGTGCACGAGTTCAATATAATCAATTAGTTACCTATCATAGCCCCAAAGGTAGTGATATGGCCAAGATTAAGGTAGTGGAGTGGGGCGATTTCCAATGTCCTGCTTGCGCCTCGTCGTATCAGTTATTGAAACCAGTTTGGGAGAAATACGGTGACAAGATTCAGTTCCAATTCCGTCACTTCCCGTTATCGAGTATTCATCCTTATGCCACTGGCGCGGCCGCTGCTTCCGAATGTGCTGCCGAACAAGGTAAGTTCTGGGAGTATCATGATAAGTTGTACGAAAATAATACTGACTTGAAGAAGAAAGATTTGATTCGCTATGCTACGGACTTGGGTTTGAATGTTTCTGATTTCACTACTTGCTACGACTCTCAAGTCAAAATGAAAGCGGTGCGTGATGATGTAGCTGAAGGTCGCAAATTGGGAATTGACGCGACACCAACTTTCTACGTCGATGGCGTCAAGATCGAGGATTGGACCAAGATGGACAGTATCTTAGCTGAGAAAACTAAATAGAACATGTGGTGGCAGCATTACGCTCCTAACCCTATTGCCTTACAAATTGGCGCCGTACAGCTTCGCTGGTACGGCGTCTTGGTAACGTTAGCGATTATGTTGGCTTACGGTATGGCACGTCGGCTCTATAGTCGGGTCGGACAGCGAGCGATTATCGATGATGCTGTTTTCTGGATTATTATTGCTGGCATTATTGGCGCGCGTCTTTTCCACGTATTCGTCTTTGAATGGTCCTACTATCAGTCACACCTCTGGCAGATTCTTATGATTTGGAATGGTGGCATCGCTATCCAAGGAGCTTTGGTCGGTGGTGTGATAGCGTTAGGGATTTTCTGTTGGCTGAAGAAAGTATCGATCTGGCCTTTGTTGGATTCTCTGGTGCCGGCTTTGGCATTGGCGCAAGCTATTGGCCGTTGGGGAAATTATTTCAATCAAGAGCTCTACGGCTGGCCGACATCTGGCTGGTGGGGTATCTACATCAATGAAGAATTAAGAGTTAAGAATTATGAAAGTTTTGCTACCTTTCATCCTACTTTTTTCTACGAATCAATGTTGATGCTGGGTATTTGTTATTTGTTACTCGTTATTTGGGCGCGGACCAAGAATAATTTGAACGGGCGAGTATTTGCCTCTTATCTGATAGCTTACGGTCTGATCCGCTTCGGTATGGATTATGTTCGTGTGGATCCAGAACTTATGTGGTATGGATTGAAGTTGTCGCAGTATTTGAGCGGGGGATTACTTTTGATTGCTTTCATCCTATTGCTCCGTTTGGGTATTAAACGATCAGCCATTCATTAATAGCTTGTCAATAATTGCTATGAAGAAAAATATCTGTCAGTTTTGTCCAATTTCAAAAGAATCATACCGATCACAAATTATCATTGAGACTCCGACAGCTACCGCTATTCATCCTCGAAGGTTATTGTCTCGTGGTCATACAATTATTTTCCCCAAAGTACATAAAGGCAGTGTATTAGACATGAGCGACACTGAAATAACCGACCTTTTTAAATTAATTAAAAGAGTTGGCAAAAGTTTGACTAAAGTTTATCGTGCAAATAGTTTCAATTTATTCGCCAATATAGGGGAGAGAGCGGGTCAGAGTATTCCTCATTTACATTTTCATATTGTTTTGCGTTTCCCCAATGAAACAACTAGCCCCTTCAAAATTTTGAATGATCGTAAGGCATATGACGCGCTCAAGGTGGTTACTCCTCAAGAAAGGGTCAAGAATATAAACAAAATAAGGGCCGGTCTCAAAAGACAATAGAGACTAACAACTAGCCCCCTTGTCAAGTTAAGAAGATTATTATATAGTCCTTCTGGTATGGACCGGTAGTTCAGCTGGTTAGAACGCTCCCCTGTCACGGGAGAGGTCGCGAGTTCGAGTCTCGTCCGGTCCGCCA
>CAZPQR010000079.1:0-3355 GCA_964588865.1 uncultured Gammaproteobacteria bacterium | reverse complement strand
AACCCGGATTGCAAGGTTGAGAACCTTGTGTCCTAACCGTTAGACGATAAGGCCGCGATTGAAGAGATAGTTATTAGTTATTTGTTATTCGGTAAGAGCGATGAAAGCGAGCCTTAATAACTAGTAACTAATAACAAATAACATTTTTCGCCACTCTTTTCAAGTCCCAACGAAAACCCGCCTAAGTTGGTTTAGGCGGGGATAGGGTTGGCTTGTCAGCTGAAGCCTTTCTTGGCTGGTATCAGCCAGAGCGGTTGACGCAGGATGACTGACAGCGAGTCGCTGAAATGATAGTACGGATAGCAGGTCAGTCCGATACAGCGACCGTAGTGGCGCAAGGCCTGCGCTTCGGCCGGACCATGGCTCACTTCTATTTCACGAATAACTGCTTGGAAAGCGATGATCGCCTGTTTGCGCTGAACCTTCAGACTATCGACCTCGGCCTGCAGTGTCTGCACACGATGTCGATACTGTTCAGTTTGGGCCACGGCGGCGAGACCAGTCACTCCGAAAATATACCCGATGATGATAACCATGTTCCTACGCACGGTTTGGCTCCTTCGGAAAGGTTAGGTAGCAAGGAACGATACACTAAAATCGTAGTCCAACGGGCTACTTTGTCAATACTAAATAAAAAGGGACTCGATTGCTCGAGTCCCAAGTTTTCTAATCTTCAATTCTTACACACTCTCATGACACGTCACGGTCGCCGGTAAGGCTCTCCTTCTCCTACGTCACAAACTTGACAGAGGGTATCACAAGTAACTTCGCAGGTCTTTTCGCATGAATCGCAGGGTTTGCAGTTATAGCAGTTTTCGCAATCAACACATCGAGTCTGGCAGCTTGATTGGCAGAGTGAGCATTCTCCCGATCTACCAGATTGGCATGTGTAGCAGACACCGCAGGTTGACAGCGGTTCAACTGCGCGATGTCTATCGAGCTCCATCAGCGGCCAAAGTGACGCGTGGGTCGCTTGAAACAGTTGACATTCAGTTGTACCTGGGGCAGTGGAGTCGCTTCTGGCAAGCAAGTTGTTGGCCCAGCAGGTGCCGTTGCACTGACTACGGGCTGGACAATCAGTACAAACTGCAGGTTCAGGTTTACCATGTGGCGGCATCCAGGATTTACTGATTGCAGTTGCAATTTCTGACGAAGTAGCACTCGAAGCATCGATGATTGCCATCTCAGCTTTGTTCGTCAGGTGATGGCAATGAAAAAGTTTGCCGTCAGGATTGAGCGCCCACAAACCTTTGCCTGCCCCACAGTAGCCAAATCCCTCCCCAGGTTTGTTCGGTTTACGATTTGGACTTAGCATTGTGCTGATTCTAGTATTGCCATTGATTTTTGATGTTTCGTAAACCTGGGCAATACTATAGGCCCAAGCGGCGATACGATCCATTGTCCAGTCGGATTCATAGTTAGGGAATAAACCGACTGTAGCAAAACCAAGTCCCAGTATGGTATCGGCGATTTCGCCCAAATCACCGGCATTTTCTGCGCAGATAGTTGCCCGAGCAGTATCGTGAGGAGAAATCTCCAAAGCCAAGGGAATCTTTCGAGCTACGTGCCCAAAAGATCCTTTGCCATTACGAAACGGACGATTTCTGTCATGAATCCGAGCGGAACCGTCAATAGAACAATGAATACCGGCACGCTCAGCGATCATGACGTCGGCTTTTCGGCGATCCAGAGCGACCAAGTTCGAAGTCATGCCCCAAGTAAATTTGATATTAGCTTGGGCACAATGATTTGCGACTGTCCTGTTGAGCTCTTGGATCTGATTCCAAGCAATGAGCGGCTCGCCGCCCATGTAGTGTAAATCGATACGCTTCAGTGGGTCGGCAAATGCGCTCGAGAGGTTGTTCACTGCAGTTGCGATTTTGGCAACATTCATCAAACTGCTGCCTTTTTCTCCAAAATAGCAGTAAGTACAACCAAGTTGGCACTTGTTGGTAGCATCTACCATAAGACTTAAATGCCCGCTCGGAAGCACCGGTTTTGGTGACTTTTTCATCATGACCTCTTCAGTGAGTGTATTGAAACTCCTTGACGCTATGTCAGGGAGCAGGGATTTTAAAAGATCTAGTAATTATACTATGGTATATATGCTTTAATTCGTCAATGCTATTGTCAAGAGCTATTTTCCTAGCAAAAATCACTAGTTTTGATCGATCAATTTGGCGATGCAAATAGACTGTAAATTGATTTTTGCCAGCGTACTTGATAATATCAACTAACTATGTCCGAAATTATTAGCGTTCCTCGTCACATCGGTATCATCCCCGACGGCAATCGCCGCTGGGCCAAGGCCAAAGGCTTACCAAGTCTCAAAGGCCATGAAGCTGGCTTCAAGGTATTGCCCGCAGTGGCTGAGGCGGCTTTTGACGCTGGGGTAGAGGTGTTCTCGGCCTGGGGTTTCTCGACCGAGAATTGGAAACGGACAGCCGATGAAGTTTCCTATCTGATGAATCTATTTATCCACTATTTGGGCCAAGAGGCAGATAATCTACATCAGAAAAATATCAAATTATTAGTCAGCGGTTCGCGTACCGAGTTAAGCGATCAATTAGTGGCAGCAATTGAGCGAGCAGAACAGCTGACAGCCAGCAATAGTAGGGGAGTGATCAATATTTGTTTGAATTACGGTGGTCGTCAGGAATTGGTAGACGCCGTTAATCATCTAATCCAAGAAGGCAAGACAACAGTGACAGCTGATGATGTGAGTCAGCATTTGTACCACCAATTGCCTGATTTGGATTTAATAATCCGTACGGCAGGGGAGCGGCGGCTGTCCGGCTTCATGCCGTGGCAAGGAGTTTATAGTGAATTATGTTTCAGCGATAAGTTGTGGCCAGATTTCACACCGGAAGATCTTCATCTAGCGTTGAATGATTTCGCCAATCGCCAACGCACCTTCGGCGGCAACTGAGGAAATTAAGAATTAAGAAATAAGAATGAAGAGAAAGGGAAGAAGAAATTTATCACAATTATTCTTAACTCTTAATTCTTCATTCTTAACTTATATTATTTTATGACGCCAGAACGCTGGGAACAAGTCAAACGATTACTTCAAGACCAGTTTGAGATCGCTGATGAGTACGACGAGCAGCTTGATCCAGGCTCAGCCCACTGTCTCGAATGCGTTTCTCCGCTCGGTACATTAAAAATTTGTTTTGTTACGCAACCGAAACTTTTGGACAAAAAAACTAATTATTCCCATCGCGCTGGCGGTGAAACTTCTGTTTCCTACGAATATGACCCCAACGAACAAACTTCGCACTTAGAGATTTCTCGTTGGGACGAAGCGTCGGGCAGCTGGCAAGAAATGTCACCTGATACGCTACCGCTGACTTGA
>CAZPQR010000078.1:0-3477 GCA_964588865.1 uncultured Gammaproteobacteria bacterium | reverse complement strand
TGAAATCGCACGGCCCCAACATGCTGACGGCTGATAACATTGTGTGTCAGCGTGATGGTTGCAACTTTGAGATTGAAGCAGCTCAATTTCACTTACCCTTACTCGGAGCTCACAATGTCGCCAACGCTCTGACTGCCATTACCATCGCCTCATCTCTGGGCATCAGCCTGACTGATTGCGCGACTGCCTTGGCTACAGTCAATCCTGTTCCTGGTCGATTGGAATTTATTGATCAAGGACAAAACTTCAGCGTCATCGTTGACTATGCCTTCGAACCCAAAGCCATGACCAAACTGTATGATGTGATCGGACAGTTACCGCATAACAAAATTATTCACGTCCTCGGTACTACCGGCGGCGGACGTGATAGCAAACGCGGCGCTATCCTCGGTGCTATGGCTGCAGAATTTGCCGACTATGTAGTTGCTACCGATGAAGACCCATATGATGATGATCCCATGTCTCTAATTCAACGTGTCGTCACCGGTGCTGAGTCCAAAGGTAAAGTCAAAGATAGCAATTTGTTTGTCGAACTCAAACGTGCTGACGGAATTGCCAAAGCCATCAGCCTAGCCAGTGACGGCGACATAGTATTGATAACCGGCAAAGGATCTGAAGGCACTATGGCTGTGGCTAATGGTAAGAAAATTGCTTGGGATGATCGAGGGGCAGTTAGGTTAGCCATTCAACATAAGGTCTAACGCCATAAAATCTTGAAAAAATCAAGATTTTATGAATTTCGTAAAAAATATAGGGGGTTGACAATGAAAATATAGGGGGTTGACAATCCCCTAAAGGGGGGTTTACAATAATATAATGAATCAAAATAGACAAGATATTAGAGAATTTTTAATAAAGAACCTACCTGAGCACCCAAAAGATATTGTTGCGCTTATTGCTGCTAATTTTGGTATTTCCAGACAACGATCACATTCCTTTATAGTACGGGAGATAAAAAATGGAACTATTCTGAAAACAGGCCAGACAAAATCAACTCAGTATTTTCTCGCAAACGGGCAACATATTGAGTTTACTCTGAGGGTGGAGCCAAATTTGGCAGAGGATCAAGTCTGGACGAAATACGTTAAACCGATTATTTTACGGTATCCAGATAATATCTATAGAATTTGTAATTATGGTTTCACCGAAATACTCAATAATGCTATTGATCACTCGAGCGGGACAATAATCTTTGTCGATGTAGAAATAAATGAAGAAAATATCATCATTGAAATAATGGACAACGGTATTGGAATATTTCAAAAAATCAAAACTGCCCTAAACCTTGAATCAATAAGAGAAGCTATATTACATCTTTCCAAAGGTAAGTTCACGACAGATCCAACTAAACATACCGGTGAAGGTATATTCTTTACCTCTAGAATATTCGACAGCTTCTCTATTCTATCAAGTGATCTATTCTATATGTTTAAAAACAAGGATTGGTTTCTCTCAACTGAGAAAGAGGATAAGTTTGGTAAAGGAACACTAATAAGGATGGTCTTGTCTTTAAAATCAAAAATAACGCCAAAGGAAATAATGGATAAATATGCTGATCAAGAAATAGGTTTTGGAAAAACCATCGTTGCTGTTGCCCTAAGTGCTGACCCCAAAGATCCTCATGTATCCCGATCTCAAGCTAAACGATTGATGATGGGATTGGAAAAATTTAAACAGATTGTTCTTGACTTTAAAGGCGTTGAATCAGTCGGACAAGCCTTTGTAGACGAAGTATTTCGAGTCTTTCAAAATGAGCATCCCGACATAATAATCGATTACTTTAATGCAAATGAAGAAGTAACGTCAATGATAAAAAGGGGTACATCTATACTTTCCAACAGATAGCTAAATTCAATCCAACATAGACCTCTCAACGCTTCCGGTACTGAAGAAAACGCCGTCGTCGAGCTTCCACCAAAGGCGGACAAGCAGCTCGACGGCGGCGTCATTGTTAGTTCACTCCATCAGGCCTATAAAAACGCCAAAGGATGTATTAGGTACACGCCATTCATGTTCATCAACTGGAAGAACTCACGGTTCTTGCTAACTGACGCATATGTTATCAGGCCGCTGCTTGGGACATTGAGCGCGATTGAAGCAGTAACCAGACCAACCGCCTCATCCCACATTTCCGTAAAACCAGAAAACGACAGAATGATATCGCTTAGGCTCACCAGTACGGCACCGCCCCAGCAGTCAGCGGCCTCGTCTCGGCTCTCCCAGGATAGCACATGGCCCTCTGTCGAGATTTTCTTCGACAATCGTATTGCCTTTTCCTGAGCTAGCTCAATATAACGAGCCGCCTTGTCATCAGGCACATCGCCAACAAAAATCGAACCCAACGGCAGTCCAGTACCAGAATCAGCCACTACTAAGTACCCACCAACATTGGGTGACTCATCTCCACTTAAACGGTAAAAATGTCTGACGACTTGGGTCGCTACAGAATGCCCTCGCAGCAATATCTGAGCTATCTTGTTATGGTCGAGTGCTCTCACGATTCCTCCTACTCGATCACCGTAACGTCGACAAGATGTGCGCGCCCACCGAAGAGTTCGATAATCTTCGACTCCGTCACATCGCGCATCTCAAAGAGATTAACGATACGAACGGCCGTCGGTATATCGACAGCTTTAGCCGCAGCGTCGCGGATATTATCAGCGGTCTTAGGATTCTTACCGCCGTGTTCTGGATCATTGGCAAAGACTCTGAAAGTGTCGTCACTGTTACGTTCAGCTGACAATACAATTTCCATCCTGCCATTCCAGACCACAGTTTCGGCCAGAGAAACAACTTGTCCCTGACTGACCAGAACCTGAATCGGCTTAGGCTCCATGAAATCTCCTGTTGGTTAGGCTGGCTCTTGGAAGATGATTCCTTGAGCCTCAGCGAAACGATGTAACAGCACGCCGAGAAGCGGTAATTCCGCTTCACTCAATAAGACGACGATATGTTCGCCATCAGGACGACTGAATCGCTTTTGAATACTACGAGCTATGACAGTACCTGGCTTCTTGCCAAGATTAAAAAACATCAGCCCAAAGTCTTCTACAAAAAGATTAGCTTTTCTTGGTGGCAAAACAATCTCCACCCGTTGTTGCACGCTGACGATGCGAATGATCGCAGGTGTTTTGACCTTGGCAGCAGACTTCTTCTTGGGAGACGGAGGCGGCTGAAATCTTCCTCTGCGTTCTTCGATTGTTAGAGAGACCTCTAGTATCCGCGGTGTCCGCTCTGGCTGTAGATCTTCATAGCGTCGACGCAGGAATTCTGGCGTAGATTCCACAAACTTCCGCAAGGCAGTTTTCTTCGCTGACATGTTTTGCTCCTTGTCAATTTTGGAGTGTTGAATTGTAAAGAACTTCGGACTAGTAGCTGATTTTGCCAGCGAAAGTACTTTCTGTCAATCAAAAAAAGTGGCTAAAATAAGGACTTTTGTAACTATCCACAAGTAAATCACCTTTTGGGCTAGTCATG
>CAZPQR010000077.1:0-3571 GCA_964588865.1 uncultured Gammaproteobacteria bacterium | reverse complement strand
TACTGAAAGCTGCCAACACAATCAGCAAACCAACTACGGCCGCGATAATCATCTGTTTGGCTTGCTCGATCTTCTTCTCATCACCACCTGAAGTCATCCACAAGAATCCGCCGTAGAGCATATAGAGAACGATCAAGATACCGAGGAAACCGATAACCATCTGTACGATGTTACCGATCGTAGTCTTGACGTCTTGGGAAGCGAGATTAGCGAAGCTGGAGGGCAAATCAACCGAAACTTGAGCGTGAGAAATCAAAGGTAAACAAAAAATAACCGCGCCCATTAGCCAAAGCCAACGGTTCTTCACGGTTATTTTTGACAAAAAGTGCATGGGTTACTTTTTGTTTAGTTTTAGTTATGTATTTTGGTTGACAAACGACTGCAGTAACTGACGAACGGTGTTGCCATCGGCCCGATTGGCTACCTTCTTCATGACCACTCCCATCAATCGACCGAAGTCGTACGGTGGAGTTAGGCCGGCCTCTGACACTGCTTCTGCAATCAGCTGTTTGATCTCTTCTTCCGACAACTGCGGCGGTAGATAGGTCTGCAGTAGATCGGCTTCTGCTTGCTCTTTGGCTGCTAGTTCTGGCCTGCCGCCTTGAGTAAAGGCAGTGATAGCGTCGCGGCGTTTCTTGATCTCTTTGCTGATAACCGCCATCGACTCATCATCACTCAAATCCTCTACCAGACGCAGGTCTTTGGCTCGCGCCATTAGAGCACTACGTAAGAAGCGTAAGGCTTCTAAACGGACAGGGTCGCCAGCTTTCTGGGCCGCGACCACATCCTGTTGCACTTGCGAATAAATTGACATGGTTTTATCTTCGTCCAAATTTTTTCTTCTTTTCCAGCGTCTCGTCCAAGCGGCCAATACGTTTCAAATAGTCGCGTTTCTGCTTGGTATCTTCCCGTCGCAGAGCGCTCTCTTTGAGTTCACGCTTGGTCTTGGGCTTCTGGTGAAAGCGAATCTTTTTGGCTTGCAGAATTTTACCGCTCTGGATGGTTTTGCGGGTAAATCGTCGTAACAAACTCTCAAATGATTCTCCGTCTTTACGTTTCACTTCCAACATGAAGTCACCTCTCTTTCTATACTAATTTATTAATTAGATTATAGCCTAGTAATAACAAATCCGCAAGATAAAGTCAACCGCTAGGCGTTAGAAATTAGGTTGTAGGCTTTGGCTTTAGAAGTCATGAGATATCCAACGGCTCTCACATGAGTAAAGAGCTCAAAGGTCGACCTGAGGGGGCAGAAATTAGAAACTAGAAATTTAAAAGAGGTTATCCCACTAAGGAATAACCTCTGCTTCTTGGATCGCTCAACTCCCAATTGTCGGCATCGGAGCAAGTGTAAAATTCAAATGCAATTCGTTGCTTCGAGACCAGTCCGATAGAAATTCGTTGAATGCGTTCAACGAGTCCTCATGAATAGATAAAGCTAAGGTAGGCAACGGCAAATGATCATAAGTCACTTCGCCTGTCTGAAGATTGTGCACCATCTGACACAAAAGCCGCTCAATCTCTATGCCTCGATATTTCTGCTTCAGCGCCAATCGAAGTGCAGCAAGGTTCTCTTCAGATGATACTTGAATCCATAGGGTTACCACCCCTGGTTGCCGCGTTACCTTCACTACGGTAGGATCTGGTTCTTGAGACACTACTTGGTTTGGTACCGAAGCGTCCGACATATACTTAGCTCCTTGGTTGGGGAAAGAACAAAAACCTAAGGTTAACAGGCCCATCCTAACGAAATAGCACGCCGCTGTCAAAAAGAAGAGGCCGAATCGTAGATTCGGCCTCGGCAGACTAGCCCGTGAAGGGCACATGAAGTTTCAGGCCCATTGCTTTCACACCTTGTGTCAGCTGTCCTCCATGGTAGTACGAGTGGAAGCAGAAGAGCTCGACACACACCAGCCAGACAGATCCAGATAGACCTTCGACCAGTGGATGGGAAATCTCTCGCAGCCAATAGATGTCAGACATCCGCTCTAGCCGATCTCTTACTTCCTGGCGTTTCTTGCCCCAGAGTGCAATCAGAGATTCAAGCGTCGCGAATTCAGTCGTCGAAGTCCGAGCGGCAGACAGATTGAGATTCGCTAACTCAACCTTTCTCTGCGCAGTAGGCATGGACATCAAAGAAAGAAATTTCCCTCTCGGCTGATACTGACCGCCTTCAGCTAAGACAGACACCCAGGAAAGATTGAAGTTATCGGCCTGAACCAGATGCATGACTTGCTCGGCCACACCGAACCAAGCTTCTGGCCGATCATTCAGTGCTTCATTCGGAAGAGCTCTGATGCTAGCGCCCACCTGCTTGGTAGTCAGATCAAACAGTTGAAGCGCTGCCTGTTTTAGAATAACGGCTTGAGACATACAACCTCCTCGATAGAGTCAAACAACCACTCTCTGCACGTCCTCGCGAAACTTCCCCCAACGTGACAGCACCCCCGAATCAATCTCGGGGTAGTCAACGATCAGATTATGCAAAACCTCCCAGGTTGTAAACATAGAGAAGAGGTCACAGCCAATCTGCTTAAGACGCTCTCGACCACCAAGCTCCATATCGATGAACGTGACGACGTGGCGAATAATAAGACCAGCAGATCGCAAAACTGCTATCGCCTCTTCCGCGGAAAATCCCAAGCTCACCACGTTTTCGAACAAGACCACTTCATCGCCGGGTTGAAATTGACCCCGAGCAATACTGGTGATACGTCGATCAGAGCCAAACTCTTCTTTGTATAACCACAGCTGTTTCAAGTGGCGCTCGGTTTGGGATTTGATCACTGCTGTAGCCAAAGGATCGGCAGCATTTGGGACACCTGCAATAATTGGAGATAGCATTGCTTCTGGTTGCGAAAAATAATGATTCGCCATTGCCGCGCCGATGATATCGAATGCTTCCGGTGGCAATGTGCCCGACTTCGTGGCTTCATGACCGCGCATGTTGAAGTACAGAGGCGCTGGTTTCAATCCAGGAATCTTGCTATGCACCTTCCAGAAAGATCCAGTTTCGCCGGGCTTCGGAAATAATATTCCGCCCCAGTCGTATAACTGCGAGATCAAGTGATCCATATTATTCCTCCTCCGAGTGTGCGATGACAGAGAACTCAAGCCACTTTGACTTGTCACAACCACCCTAACGAATATGTTAAACACTGTCAAAAGAAAAGGCCGAATCGTAGATTCGGCCTCGGAAGAAGTTAGCCCTTGAAGGGCAACTCGGGGATGAGCTCGTAATCGATCCCAGCGACTTCGGCCAGACGACGAGCGCGTAGCTCCTTATGGTCCTCATTCAAGGACCAATTAACAATCCGCTTGGCGTGACCATAGTAAGCAGTCGCGCCAGTGGCACCCGCATGCTTATACAGAGCGTCAAAAAGCTCACGCTCCCGATCCCCGAACCAACTGTCGTCATACTGCGGAAACTCGGGACGGTGCTCCCTGACATGGCGCAGCCAGGTCTCGGCCTGGACGAAGCGCTTCGACAGCAACGCATGACGGAAGTCCGTAGTTTTCCAACCTTGCGGTACCTGCATCACTTCTCCTTGTGGTTAAAGAAAGAAAAGAA
>CAZPQR010000076.1:0-3638 GCA_964588865.1 uncultured Gammaproteobacteria bacterium | reverse complement strand
TAATCGAATTACCGTCTTGCACTTCTTTGATCGTCTTGGTCAGAATGTCACGGAAGGCGGCATTATCCACCACTTCACTAGTAATTTCCAAGGCGGCTGAAATCGATACACCACCACGAATCAAGGTAGATAAGCTGCGGCACATACGGACGATAATAATTTTCTGAGTGATCATGCCAAATACTGGTAGACGTAACAAAATCTGATCCCAAGCCACGCGACCAGATTTACTCTGTACCCACAGTCGCAACATGATCAGTATTCCGGCAATAATCAGTGCTAGAGCCCACCAATAATGAGAAATGAAATTGCTGGTGCCAATCAGGACTCGAGTTTGAATTGGTAATTGCGCGCCGGACTCCAGCAGCAACCCCGACATTTTCGGAATAACGAAAATCATCATAATGATGGCCACAGCGATCAAACTCACGACGATGAACGCTGGATAAACCATCGCTCCTCGAATACGACTAGTCAGATCATAATCTTTCTCCATCTGGTCGGCGAGATAGTTCAGAACTTCATCCAAGCGACCGCTGGTCTCTCCTGAACGGATCATAGCCACGAAAAAACGACTGAAATAGCGCGGATGTTTGGCGAAAGCCTGCGATATCTGCAATCCTCCATCGACGTCATCTGCCATCTCACGGGTGACTGCTTTCAGCTTGGGCTGCTCTGTCTGCGCGCTCAAGATGCGGAGCGCTGGTACGATCGGCACCGTAGCCGCGATCATTACTGATAGCTGACGGGCCAACATGACGATATCTTTCTGCTTGATGAAGCCCAGACTGAACCCCGAAACACTGGCGCGAACCTTGGTGGTCTGACGTAATTGCAAGACAACTAAATTCTTCTCTTCCAGCACTTCACTGGCAGCAGCCAGATTGGGCGACTCTACGACACCGCGAGATACCGCTCCTTGGGGACTGATTGCTTTGTATTGAAATAGTGCCATAGATTATTTAACGGTCATAAGTTGGAAATTCTTGGGATCCATTGCCGCCCGAGTACCATTCTCCTGACTAATAATCCCTTGTTTGACCAGATCAGCCAAATGTCTATCCAAACTAATCATACCATCCTGACGAGAGGTCATCATGACATTATTGAGCTGATAGAAGTTAGCATCTTTGAGTACACTCTTAACTGCTGGATTGACGGTCAGAATTTCGTAGGCCAAGACAATGCCTCCACCGTTTTTGGGTACTAATCTCTGCGCCGTAGCAACCAGCAAATTATTGGTCATGACTTCTTTGGCCCAGACCGATTCCTCCGGTGTAAAGGCACTCATAAATCCTTCCAAAGAAGTAATAACTGATTGACCATTCATAGCCGCGATGACCAGCTTACCGCTTTCGACCAATTGTAACAGCGCTTTCTCCTGACCGGGTTCTGTCATCTGACTAACGACTACAACCTCCACATCATCGTTGAGCGCTTCTTGCATACCTTCCATGAAACTAGCTACATCTTTGCCAACTTCACGTTGATCAATAATTGATTTGTTATTGACTAATAAAAATTCGATCGGCTTCTCCAGAGTCAAGATATGTTTGCCTAATCGCTGATTGATAGATTCAACAAGACTCAAGACTGTCGTCGTGCGACCAGAGTTATACGGCCCGATGACCAAGATCAAGCCTTTGGGTTGATCGACAGCGTTGATGATTACTGACGATAAACCTAGGTCTTTGGGTAATTTGGGTGCCGCTCCTAAGGTACGCAGTGACAAGGCGGGATAACCCTTCTGATAGAAGATCTGTACACGGAAACGTGCTCTATTGGCCCAAGAATAGGTAGTGACAATATCGCGCTCGGACTGCAATTTCTGAGCATCTTCAGGAGAAATAATACTGTCTACCATGGACTTGATAATATCCGGATTGAGGATCTGGTCTCCGGCTTGAGTCACGAGCTGACCGCCGATACGCATCACTGGATAATTCCCCACTGTTAAATGAATATCACTGGCGCGCTTCTCCAGCGCGTCATTGAGGATTTTGTTGATGAATAGCGTCTCAGCACTGGACATTATTTGGCCAAAATTTTCTTAATACGATCAACTACTTCTGACGGAACGAAATGTGCCTTGATCAGATAGTCCTCGGCTCCGAGATTGAGACAACGATCAATGTGCTCTTTCTGTCCATAATTGGTCAGCACCAATACCGGGATAGCTTTGGTTTCTGGATTTTTCTTCAATTCTTCTAGCACATCGAATCCGCTCATGATCGGTAACTGGAGATCGAGTAAGATCAGGTCGGGTTTTTCTTTGGTGGCTAATTTCAATCCTTTGGCACCATCCATAGCCATGTAGACTATGAAGTTCTCCAGTTCTAATTTGGTGGCATACATTTGAACCAAGAAATCGTCGTCTTCGACGATGAGGATTCGTTTGGCATTGGCGTCACTAGTCATGATATTGGATAGTTCTTAATTTATAAATCACTTTCACTGGCACGTAGCACTTCTTCGATGGTGGTGACACCGAGTAACGATTTGATAATGCCGTCCTGCTCCATACTAATGAAATTCTGATTGCGTAAGGCCTTATCTACACGTTCTGATTCAAATCCTGAAGAAATGATATCGCGCATTTCTTTGTTGACGTTAATCGCTTCCACGATAGCAACACGTCCGCTATAACCGGTATCACCGCATCTGACACAACCCTTGCCATGGAAGAACTTCAGCGGCGCATTGGGCTTGAGGCCGCCATAATAACCACCTTCTGGAACCGACTTCATCTTATCGGTAATCTTCCTCTGAATATCTTCTGGTACTTTCTCCTCTTCACGACAGTTGTCACAAATCTTACGAACCAACCGTTGAGCGATGATAACGTTCAATGTGGACGAGAGTAGGAAAGGCTCAACCTTCATATCCATCAGACGGGGCACAGCTCCCAGAGCGCTATTGGTATGCAAGGTTGATAAGAGAAAATGTCCGGTCAAAGCCGCTTGAATGCCCAAGGCCGCCGTCTCATTATCGCGGATTTCTCCCACCATGATGATATCCGGATCTTGACGCAACAAGGAACGCAATCCGTTGGCGAAAGTATAACCGACTTCGGGACGAATCTGAGATTGATTGACGCCTTTGACATAATATTCCACTGGATCTTCCAAAGTCGTGATATTGATAGCTTCACGATTGAGCGAATCCAAGACTGCGTACAGCGTTGTTGATTTACCAGAACCAGTCGGACCAGTGACCAAGAACATACCATTAGGCTTCTGAATATTGGCCTCGGCAATGGTTTTCTGATTACCCATATAACCCAAATCTTCCAGTGTCGGGGCTTTGTCTGGGGTAGCCAAGATACGCATTACCACCTTCTCATTGCCAATCAACGGAATAGTAGAAATACGAAAATCAATATCCCGCTTATGAATCGTCAAGCGAATACGTCCATCCTGTGGCGCTCGAGTTTCATCAATTTTCAAATTAGCCATAACTTTGATACGCGAGACCAAGGCAGCGTGAACATAAATTGGCAATACAATCGTTGTATGCAAGATGCCATCGATACGATAGCGCACACGGCTCTGATCACCGACCGGCTCGACGTGAATATCCGACGCACGTCCTTCGATAGCGTGACGCAAGATAACAGAAATAATTTTGGTAACTGGGGC
>CAZPQR010000075.1:0-3720 GCA_964588865.1 uncultured Gammaproteobacteria bacterium | reverse complement strand
GCTAGACAACTGAAGATTGCGGATACCACTGCTGATAATGATGAGCCAGATGCAATAATTTCTGCTCTGACCATTCTGGGCCGAGAAGCTGCATACCAACTGGTAATCCGTCGATAGCTCCGATAGGAACATTGAGACCGGGGATACCAGCAATGTTAGCTGAAACAGTGAAAATATCTGCCAGATACATAGACAGAGGGTCGCTCGTCTTCTCCCCCAGCTTGAAGGCCACTGTCGGACTAGTAGGGGTCAGCAACATATCAACCTCTTGGAAGACTCGATCATAATCTTGGCGAATCAATGTACGTACTTTCTGTGCTTGCTTGTAATAAGCATCATAATAACCCGCCGACAGCGCATAGGTACCGACCAAGATACGTCGTTTGACTTCTTGGCCGAAGCCATGACTACGAGTGGCACGATACTGATCGAGCAGATTATCGGCTGACTGTTCGAAACCATAACGCAAGCCATCATAGCGGGCCAAATTGGAACTAACTTCTGAAGGCATGACGATATAATAGACAGCTAGAGCGTATTCAGCATGCGGCAAATCAACTTCCACGAAAGTTATCTTACGACGCTTCAAACCTTCTACTGTCTGTTCAATCATCTTGCGCACGCGCTCATCCATACCATCGATGAAAAATTGTTTGGGCAAACCGATCTTCAGTGGAGGTAACGGTTTGGTCAATGATTGGAAATAGTGATCGACTGGTCTGGTCGATGAGGTAGCATCATTACGGTCTTCACCGGCCATAACTTGTAGCAAAAGCGCAGCGTCAGCAGCGGTTTGTGAAAAGATACCGACAACATCCAGTGATGAAGCCATAGACATCAAGCCGTAGCGAGAGATACGACCATAGGTAGGCTTCAAACCGATCAGACCACAGAAAGAAGCCGGCTGCCGTACTGAACCGCCTGTGTCAGTGCCCAGAGAAGCAGGAGCTAGACCAGCGGTAACAGCCGCGGCCGATCCGCCTGACGAACCACCAGGTACGCGTGTCGGATCAATTGGGTTGAGAACATTGCCGTAAGCTGAATTCTCATTGGAACCACCCATAGCAAATTCATCGCAATTAGTCTTGCCCAAAGTAATAGTACCGGCTGACTCTAAACGAGCAACAGCTGTAGCCGTATAGGGTGGTACATAATTTTGCAAAATTTTGGATCCGGCGGTAGCGCGTATACCTTGGACGGTTAGCACATCTTTGATGGCCAGGGGTATACCTGTCAAAGCTGTTTCTTGACCTTCACTCCTTCGCTGATCAGCGGCAGCCGCTTGAGCCAAAGCTCGCTCCGGCGCAGCAGTGATGAAACAATTATAACGATCCGCCTGAATCGCTTGTAGGTATTCTTGCGTCAACTCGACTGCGGAATATTTCTTGGCATCAAGATCAGCCGCAATCTGCGTCAATGTCAGACCTTTAATCTTCATGGTTAAAAATTGGTTTGACGCTTAGTAAACCACTATCAGTCACATGGCCAGCCAGCAGCTCCGCCGAATGATCAAACTGCTCAACCTCATCAGCTCGAGGTTCTCGACTAATACGATGATGTTCAGAGAAAGGCCTCACTCCTGTAGTATCCAGTGACTGAATGCGCTCGACGTAATCCAGTACCGTATCCAACTGCAAGTCAGCAACCTCGGCTGGCGTTATCTCCAAACGGGCCAAATCGGCTAAATGTTGGGCTTCTTCTGGGGTAATATGTGATGACATAGATGCTTATTCTATCCTAGTGTAATAATTTTTTCCATTGGTCCTCGTCAATAACCGTCACACCGAGGGATTGGGCTTTGGACAGCTTCGATCCTGGATTGTCACCAGCCAGTACATAATCTGTTTGCTTACTGACGCTAGAGCTGACTGAACCGCCTTGCTGTCTAATGATATCAGCATAATAGTCACGCGACTGCGACAGAGTGCCAGTAATGACGAAAGACTTACCCTGCAACCGACCATTACGAGCTACCTTGATCTGCTCGATCTTCACTCCTCGCTCCTGTAATTGAGCTACGAGTTGTAAATTTTTCTTCTGTTGTAACCAAGCAGCGATACTACTGGCCACTACTGTCCCTACTTCTGGTACGCGCTCCAGCTGAGTGACATCAGCTTGGCTCAGACGCTGCCACGATCCGAAGGCCATAGCCAGATCACGCGCTGTCTGCACTCCCACGTGTCGGATACCGAGAGCATAGATGAAACGATCCAATGTAACATGCTTCTTAGCTTCGATAGCAGCGATGACTTTGGCGGCGGAAGTCGCAGCGAAGCGATCAAGGTTCTTGAGATCATCTACCGTGAGGCTAAAGAAATCAGCTGCCGTCCGCACCAGACCGACAGTGACTAACTGTTCAACGATCTTGTCGCCCAAACCTTCGATATTGAAGGCCGCCTTGCTGACGAAATGAATCAAACCTTGAATCTCTTGGGCGAAGCATTGTTTATTGGAGCAGTATCGTGCCACCTCACCTTCACGACGGACAACGGACGAAGCACAGACCGGACACTTGGCAGGGAAATTGAATTTCTTCTCCTTACCAGTACGGAGACGTTTCATCACTTCTACGATATCAGGTATGATGTCGCCGGCTTTCTGGATAATAACCGTATCACCGATACGGACATCGAGGCGTTTGATCTCATCTTCATTATGCAGAGTCGCTCGCGAGACAGTAGTACCGGCGACTTGGACCGGATCGAGCACAGCAATGGGCGTCAATGCGCCTGTACGACCAACTTGGATGAGGATATCTCGCACTCTAGTCGTCGTCTGCTCCGCTGGGAATTTGTAAGCCGCCATCCACCGTTCAGTCTTGCCGACACTACCCAACTTCCGCTCATCGGCTATATCATCAATAACAATGACGCTGCCGTCGGTATTGTAATCCCAACTCTGACGCTTTTTCTCCCATTTCTGCAAGTACGACGTTACACCTGATAATGAGGTTACCAGCTGATTATGCTCACAAGTTTTGAATCCCATTTCTTTGAGCCAATCATGCACCTGACTGTGATGTTTCTGACCGAGGTCAGTAATAAGTTCAAAAGCGAAACATTCCAATTTACGATCAGCTGCCATCTGGGGATCAAGCTGACGAATAGAACCAGCTGCCAGATTGCGCGGGTTAGCGTAGATCTGTCCGCCTTGTTTGGCCTGACGTTTATTGATGAGAGCGAAGTTCGACTTACTAATAACCACCTCACCTCGAACTTCGATCATCTCCGGTACCTTGGTCCAGCGATCCAATTTCAAGCGTAGAGGAATACTCTCAACCGTACGAATATTATGAGTTACGTCTTCACCGATCTGACCATCGCCTCGTGTAGCCGCTCGCTCCAATACACCATCACGATAGGTCAGCACGATAGTCAAGCCATCCAATTTTAACTCACAATAATAATTATTAAGCTTATGACCCAACAATTTTTCATTGCGGGTCTGCCATTCACCCAGTTCTGCCGAAGCGAAATAATCTTGTAATGATAATACCGGCTTACTGTGACGAACCTTGGTGAACTTAGCCAGCGGCTTACCCCCTACTCGCTGCGACGGAGAATCAGCTGTCAGCAACTGCGGGAATTCAGTTTCCAGCTGGACTAATTCGTTTTTCAAACTATCCAAAGCAGCGTCACTGATTTCCTGCTTATCCATGACGTGATACAGGTATCGGTGACGCTCAATTTCTTTTTTCAATTTACTGATTCGTTCTCGCGC
>CAZPQR010000074.1:0-3828 GCA_964588865.1 uncultured Gammaproteobacteria bacterium | reverse complement strand
ACTGGAAGGAGGAGTAGGTTCGAGTCCTACCAGGAGCTCCTTTAGTTAGAAGCGGCTATAGCTCAATGGATAGAGCGCTTCGCTTTCAGCGGAGAGGTTGGGGGTTTGAATCCCTCTAGCTGCACCAATTGGGGTATCGTCTAAGTTAAGACGGGTGCCGGCGCGGCACCATGAATGTCGGAGAAGCCGACTACCCCAACCACACAAAGCCTACCAAACTACGGTTTGGTAGGCTCTTCCTTTTTCCTTCTAGCTACAGTATAGTAATAACCTATGAAATTAATCCTAAGCTATCTCAAGAAGCACCGTAAGATGTTAAGCGGCGCTTTGGTACTGGCAGCCATCAACCAGGTCTTCTCGTTGCTAGACCCCCAAATTTTCCGTCTCATCATCGATCAGTACGCTAGCCGCGCCTCACAACTAACCCACCAGGACTTTCTCAAAGGTGTGGGGTTGTTATTGTTAGCTTCAATCGGTGTTGCTCTGGTATCCCGCATTGCCAAAAATTTCCAAGATTATTATGTAAATGTGATTGTGCAGCGCATCGGTACTGCACTCTATGCTCGTGGTGTAGAGCATGCTTTCTCTTTGCCATTTCAAGTTTTCGAAGATCGTCGATCGGGAGAAATTTTACTCAAGCTTCAGAAGGCTCGCGCCGATAATCAAACACTGATAACTAGTTTGATTAATATCGGCTTCTTCTCTCTGGTGGGAATTGTCTTTGTTCTTGTGTATGCCTCTATGGTTCATTGGGCTGTGGGATTGGTTTATTTCCTGTTAATTCCCATCGTGGGAGTAACAGCCTTCGTTATTACTCGTAAAATCAAAGACGCCCAAAGACAAATCGTTGTTCAGACAGCTGAACTGGCTGGCTCGACCACAGAAACTATCCGTAATGTTGAGCTAGTTAAGAGCTTGGGTTTGGAGCAGCAAGAAATCGATCGACTTAATGTTGTCAATGAAAAGATATTAGAGCTAGAATTGCATAAAGTTCGCTTGGTGCGGATGTACAGCTTCATCCAAGGTACGACCATCAATACATTACGTTCGGGTTTGTTGCTGTTAATGATGTGGTTAATTAGTCAAGGTGATATAACTTTGGGACAATTCTTCAGTTTGTATATCTATTCTTTTTTCATCTTCAACCCTTTAAGCGAATTGGGTAATCTAGCCACACAATATCAAGAAGCTATGGCCAGTAACCAGCAGTTAGAGGAGTTGTTCTCTACACCACCTGCACCCAAGCCAACTGACCCAGCAGAGATCGATGAAGTGAAGATGATTGAATTCAAAAATTTGCAATTCTCGTATGATGTTGAAGGCAAAGAAACGTTGAAGAATATTAATCTGACTATCAAAGACGGTGAGACGATTGCTTTCGTTGGACCTTCTGGCTCTGGCAAATCGACCTTGGTCAAATTATTGGTAGGATTATATGCGCCAACCAAGGGCCAGCTATTGTTTAATGGCACGGATAGTTTGAAAGTTGACTTTGATGCCTTACGCAAGAAATTTGGCTTCGTATCCCAAGAGACACAGCTCTTCGCTGGTACTATTCGTGAGAATCTTTTGTTTGTCCGACCTCAGGCTACTGATGAAGAGTGTTTGAAAGCTTTAGAGCTAGCCGCCGCCAAAAGTATTTTGGACCGAGCAGGACAAGGTTTGAACACCAAGATTGGTGAGGGTGGTGTGAAATTGTCTGGAGGCGAGCGTCAGCGACTAGCCATTGCCCGAGCTCTGCTGCGTCGCCCAGAAATTATCGTCTTCGATGAGGCTACGAGTAGCTTGGATTCTATTACTGAGCAGTCAATCACCGAAACCATCCAAGATATCGAGAAGAAGCATTCTAATGTGATGACTATTCTTATTGCTCATCGCTTGTCGACTATTGCTCACGCTCAAACCATTTACGTTATGGAGAAGGGTAGTATTGTTGAAAGTGGATCACACGATGAGCTACTGAAAAAGAGCGGCCTCTATGCCGCCCTTTGGCGTCAGCAAATTGCTGCTGGTACTGATACTACTGCAAGTTCACGCTAATACTATCGCTCTGGTGTACAGCGCCGGCACTGTCAGTTATTACCAAGTAGAAACTATAGCTCCCTAGGGGGCTATTTGATTTCAACGGAATACTAATTTGTGGTGACGAAGGTTTATCGATAACACCAGCGAAATTATTTTGTCCGCCGTAGGTATAGTAGAAATCCACCTTGGCTACTTGATCAAGAGAGTTGAGTGTGGCGGTGATAGTCTTGGGCCAAGTTTCTTTGCTGTAGACCATGTTATTTTGGAGGCTATTCCACTGTACTGTCGGGATGACTGCTGCCGGGGTACTAATGTTGACTGTTAGTGAGGCTGAGTTGCTAGTACCAGTAGAGTCATAGACAACAGCGCGCAAGGTCTGCTGACCACTAGGCCATGAAGACTGAGGGCTGACAGTAATATCGAATGGCGATTTGGTCGAACTACCAAGCAATTGGTTATTGAGATAATAATCAACGCGGCTAACACCTTGAGGTGAATCAGCGCCAATGGCTAGGTGAGCGGCTCCGTTACCGAGGCTGCTATTGGTACTAGGTTCAACCCAAGTGATGCGGATGCGACTATTGATGCCTTGGCTCGGCGAGATACTAACGAAGCCATTAGCTTGCGCCCATTTACGCACTGGCTCTTCCCAGCCATTAAATTGAGGATCATTTTCGGGCTTGGCTGGATAGGATGGATTCAGTGGATCATCTTTGTCAATGTAATAGAGTAGATCATGAACTTCTTTGACAGAGCGTTGCTCGATGTTTTCTGGTGGTGTATTACCAGACGCTGGTTGTCCGGTAGTACGATCAATAGGAATAGTTACTTCTCGGGCTAATTGTCCGCAGATCATGATCTTGTCACAAGGCACGGTGTCGGGTGCGACAAAGGGCTCGACTGGATAAGCAGCGAGAATCTTATTCATATAGCTTTGCCAGATTGGACCAGCGGCATTGGCACCGGTGGCTTTGTTCATTGGCTTGTTGTCGTTATTACCCACCCAGACTCCGGTGACGAGTTGGGGGGTATAGCCCATAAGCCAAGAATCTTTGTAATCATTGGTAGTACCGGATTTGGCCGCTACTGGTCGACTACCAAGGGTCAAACTATTATTAACACCGAAGATATAAGCACGTGCATCATTATCTGATAATACATTACTGATCTGACGCACTACTTGAGCGTCTAAGATTCGCTTCTGTTCTGGTTGCTCTTTCTCTTCTAGTACTTTACCGGTCGGATCTTCGACTTTGAGTACATCATAATATTTCTGATAGACGCCTTCGCGCGCTAGGGCAGCGTAACCATTGGTATGTTCGATTAATTCAACTTCACCACCACCCAGTACCAATGATAAACCGTAACGTGAAGCATCGGTGAAGCTGGTGTAGCCGAAATTTTGCAGCAACTCAATGACGTTTTTGGGCCCAGCTAGATACAATGCTTTGACAGCAGGGATATTGAGAGAACCAGCCAAGGCTTGGCGGACAGTGACTGGGCCGTGCTCCTTGCCATCGTAGTTACGTGGTTGGTAACTACCACCAGAACCGTTAGAGCCGAAATTGGTCACTAGGTCGAAGAATAATGACGAAGGGTTGAAGCCCTTGGTGAAAAGTTGAGCATAGACGAAAGGCTTAAGCGAGCTACCAGGCTGACGGAGGGCGGTGGCTACATTGACCTGTCCGTCGATGGAGTCATCGAAGTAGTCTTTGGACCCGACCAAGGCCAACACATCGCCACTAGCAACATCGATGGTGACGAGGGCGGTATTATTGGCGCCGTATTTGGATTGCAGTTGCG
>CAZPQR010000073.1:0-3921 GCA_964588865.1 uncultured Gammaproteobacteria bacterium | reverse complement strand
TGATTACTGATCTCCTGAAATTAGCCAAGAAAGCTCAGAAGCAGCACTATGCTATCCCTGCTTTTAACGTTTCGGATTTGGAAATGGCCCAAGCTGTTATTCGGGCAGCCGTGAAACAGAAATCACCCGTCATCGTTCAGACCAGTGAGTCAGCACTCAAATATGCCGGCGCCAAAACACTGGCTCGCATTATCCGCGATGTAGCTGATGACATTGGCAAGCCAGTTCCTATTGTTATACATCTGGATCATGGTAAACATCAAACAGTAATTAACCAATGTTTACGCAATGGTTTCAACTCCGTACATCGCGATGCTTCAGAATTACCTTTGGGCCAAAATATTGCTGCTACCCGTCGAGCTGTACTGGCGGCCAAGAAATACGGCGCTCGTGTGCAAGGAGAGCTAGGAGCTATCCTTGGCAATGAAGGTATGACCAAGATTAAGCAAGGCTTCGACTATCGGCAGATTATGACTGATCCTGGGCAAGCACGCCAATTCGTCCGTCAGACCGGTATCGATACCTTGGCAGTATCGGTTGGTACTATTCACGGGTCATTCAAAGGCGTAGAGCACATTGACGTAGCTCGTATCAAAGCCATTGCTCGCGCGGTTAATACTCCATTAGTATTGCACGGTGGTTCTGGCAATGCTCCCAAGCAAATCAAAGCCGCTATCCGGGCTGGTATTTGTATTATCAATGTCGATACCGATCTGCGTCTGGCACTGGTGAAGGGCTTGCGCAGCAGCTTGAAAAAGCCCGCCAAAGCTGGTAAAGTAGACCCTCGTGCTATTTTTAATCAGGCCTATCTGCCGATGCAGGCAGAAGCGGAACGAATGATGAAATTGATGGGTAGCACTGGTCGAGCTTAGCTCGATAGTTGGAAATTATATGATTTGGAGCTATATATTTATTGTATTGATAATCGGCTCGGCCGGTTATTTGCTATCGTTGATTTGGCGCAAGCGCAAAATGCTAGCGACTATTAATGTTGAGCGTGTACCCGGCGTCAAGGATCAACAGGTTAAGAGTCGTTTATTGGAGGCCAAATTGAAGCGAACGATTGGCACACAGCTCCAAAGCGTCCAGAAGTTTGTCGGGTGGCGTTCCTGGAAATTGGCTGACGGCTTGGGTTTTTTGCAACAACGTTTACAACAATTGGAGCGAGAATATCGAAGAATTATTCACAAAGATTTATCGTCTGAAGTCAAGAAAAGCAAAGCCATCGAGGATCTCCTGACAAATGCTCGTGAATATCTCGATCAGAACGAATACGCCAAAGCGGAGGAGGTTCTAATCGACGCCTTGTCTCTCAATGATCAGCACGTGGAAGCTTATTTCCTGCTGGCCCGTGCGTATCAAGGCAAGAAAGAATTGGATCACGCGCGCGAGACGATGGAATATTTGCTTCGCATAACTCACAACGAAGATCCCAAAGTTTTCGAACAGTTGGCGGCTCTGTCGATGGCGCGCGGCAATCTGAAGGAGGCGGAGGCTGAATATTTGCGTTCTATCTCTCTGGATGAGAATAATTATCGCTATTATTTGGAATTAGCTGGTGTGTATCGTGATATGGACGAATTGGCCAACGCTATGGAGGCAGCCAAGAAGTCTTTGCTCCTGGCACCCAATAACCCCAAAGTTCTAGATTTTCTCATCGAATTAGCGATTCAACAGAAAGACGTGAATCAAGCCGAACAATACCTTGACCGATTAATAGAAGCCAATCCAGACAATAATAAGATTGAAGATTTTCGGCAGAGGATTGGGGAGATATAGATTTTTTATATATGAATTTAGTCAAATTATCCGAATATGGAATAAAAGCAGAGAATTACTACTGGACTCGAAGAGATCGCTATGATCTTTCAGAACAAGAATTACATGCGGTGGGTGTTTTTGATGGAGATGGGTATGTTGATGAGAGTATTGTTCAGCCTCTACAGCAAGCTAATGAAATATTTGGTGCTTTAGGCTATGAGTTAATTGTGAAAGACGCCTATCGTTCGGCTGATCTTTATAAAATAGTTCAAGCAAAACGTTACAAACTTCATGGCAAAGAATTAACTGACAAGTTATTAAACGTGGTAACTATGCCTCATTCTTCTGGTCGAACAGTTGATGTTAGTCTGATGGATTTAAAAACTGGCAAAGAAGTAAGAATGCGGAACTCTGAAGATGATCCTAATGGCGGTTATCTTATTGACTATTATAAAGATAGAGCTGATAGTGTGAGCCAGGAATTCCAGCGGTTACAGGAATTATTGAGACGAGTGATGCTCTCTGTCGGTTTTCAATTGGGTATCAAAAATGAGTTTTGGCATTTTGAATATCCGTTGAAGTAGAACGATTAAAATCGAGTAAACAAAAAAGCCCTTTTAAGGGTTTTTTTATTTATCCAATTCCGCCAACTGCGGATAAGATGTTTGATGGTGGGCCGGGTAGGGTTCGAACCTACGAAGGCGCAAGGCCAGCAGATTTACAGTCTGCCCCGTTTGACCGCTTCGGTACCGACCCGTTTTTGCAGGTAACTATGACACTTTAGTCTAGTGGAGCCATCCGTCGGAATCGAACCGACGACCTACGGTTTACAAAACCGTTGCTCTACCAGCTGAGCTAGGATGGCATATTGTTCTAACTTTGACCCGTTAAACCGAGTTGTTGGTCTGTAACTGGCAGGGGTGGAGAGAATCGAACTCCCGACCGCGGTTTTGGAGACCGATGTTATACCACTTAACTACACCCCCATCAGTTAAAGATCAACATCATACGTCAGTTTTTCTGATCGAGTTGCTCCGATATCTCACCCACAAGGAAACCCAAAGATTAAACTTTGGTTTCCTTGTGCTCGGTGTGTTTCTTACAGTGCTTACAATACTTGGTCAGAAGAAGACGTTCTTTGATTTTCTTCTGATTACGTGTCGTGTGATAATTCACATGATGACAGGTAGCACATTCCAAACCGACTAGATTATCTTGAGACATATATTAATAAATAATCAATAATCAAGTAACAATATTCAATTTTATTTTTTTGGGTTCTTTTATCGAGCTGAGCTCGATGGAGCCGAAACCGAGAGTTGAACTCGGGACCTCATCCTTACCATGGATGCGCTCTACCAACTGAGCTATTTCGGCGTGATTAACATGTTTACCTACGTCTAAATCGCTATTTTTGGCTCAATTTTACTGTCAGAGTATAACCAATTGATAAGCTATTGTCAATAAAGGGGTTATTTTAGCTAGCTTAGGTTAGTGCTATACTTAAAGTCTAAATCAGTAGGGTTCAATCTGCACCCTAATAACTATTAACGAATAACGTTCCTCTCATGAAACAATATATCGCTGAGTTTATCGGTACTTTATTTTTGACCCTTGTGGTTGCTGTCTCATTGGCTTCTGGATCGGCGGTACCAACGCCAGTAGTTGCTGGCTGGACTCTTGGCTTGTTGGTCTATACTATTGGTCATATCTCAGGTACTCATATCAATCCAGCAGTAACTATCGGTCTCTGGTCACTGAAGAAAATCAAAGCCAAGCAGGCCTTGATGTATATTGTGGCGCAGTTTCTGGGTGCTGTCGGGGCCACTATCATTATTAAATTGATGAAGATCGTGCCGGCATCAGTAGTAGTTATCAATTCAACGCCGGTATTCATCGCTGAGATGGTTGGTGCAGCCTTCTTCACCTTCGGTATCGCAGCCGTAGTGTCAGGCAAAGTTCATGAGTATCTGAGCGGTATTGTTATCGGTGCTTCGTTGATAGTCGGTATTATTTTAACTGGCGGCGTTTCTAATGGTGTGCTCAATCCTGCTGTGGCCTTCGGTATTCGATCATTCTCGTGGATCTACCTGCTAGCTCCTATTGCTGGATCTCTGATCGGTATGAATCTGTTCCGTTGGCTAAATCGCAACTCCTAAA
>CAZPQR010000072.1:0-3958 GCA_964588865.1 uncultured Gammaproteobacteria bacterium | reverse complement strand
TAGAAATGGGAGCTGATCGAGTAGGCAATATTACAGCGCTTACCAATTTAGCACCGCTGAATGTGGGAGTGTTGACAACCATTGGTCCTTCGCATTTAGAATTTTTCAAAACGATTGATAACGTCACCAAAGAAAAAAGTGTTATTTTCAAATCGTTACCGAAAGATGGTTTAGCGGTACTCAATATTGACGACCCGATTATTGCCACGTTGACGGGTAAGGTAGGCTGTAAATTATTGACCTATGGTTTCCATCCCGATGCTGATGTCCGAGCCAGCGATGATACCTTAAGTAATCAGAATAATGCTTGGGGGCTAGCGTTCAAATTGAACTATCGTGGCAACACAGTTCCGGTCTTTCTGCCGCAGTCAGTGACTCGTGCCAATATTTTGGCGGCGTTGGCAGCGGCAGCCATTGGTCTGCATCAAGGGATGAATCTGGTGGAAGTAGCTCAAGCGTTGCAACAATTTCAGCCTACAGCGGGACGTGGTCGACTGATCGAGGGACGTAATGGTTTGTTGATTCTTGATGATACCTATAACGCTTCACCGCAGTCTACCAAAGTTGCTCTGGCTAGTTTGCAGCGTTTGGCTGGAGAGATCAATGCTACGACCGCTGCTGTCCTGGGTGAGATGTTGGAGCTCGGTGACTACACGGTTCATGCACATACAGAGATTGGCCGCGCAGCCGCTGAAGCCAAAGTAGGTTTACTTATTGCCGTTGGTGAACACGCAGAAGCTATCAGTCAGGGCGCTCAAGCTGCTGGTCTGCCTCTAACGTCAATAGTTACGCTGCCAACATCGGTTGCGGCTTTGGAATACCTCCAGAAACGTGATCTGGCTGGCACTTTGCTGCTGGTCAAAGGTTCACAAGGCACTCGTACTGAACGTATCGTGCGTGGCTTGATGGCTGATCCTTCTCGAGCGGAAGAATTATTAGTACGTCAGTCTGCCGCATGGTTACAGAAATAATGCAGGCCAGTGTCTATGTCGTGTTTCACCTAGTCTTGGGCTATGGCTGGTTTAGTTTCTGGCAGGGGAGAGGTAAATCTGCTATAGACAGTGTCTTGGCGAGTTTGTTGACGGTATTGGCGCAGACCATCGCCGGAGTATTTTTGCTAGGGTTATTGGGACTATTCTCAACGCTTACAATTTTGCTGTGGCAAATTCTAATTATCGTCGTAGTTTATTGGCTAAGTCGCCGACAGCTTTCATTGTCCTGGCGGCTTATTTTGCGCCGATCATGGTATGACTATCTTTTTCTCGCCTTACTTACAACTGTAGCGCTTATAACTTTAATCTTGTCTTTCCGTTCGGCTGATGTTTCCTTCGATAGTTTGAATTATCATCTGCCGTGGGCCGCTTATCTGTTGCAAGAAGGTCGTCTGGATTATTTCCAGACGCTGATACCGTGGATCAATGTCTATCCCAAGGCCATCGAAGCTTGGCAAGCCTGGCATCTGGCCTTGTGGCATAACCAGTCCTTGTTGCAGGTGACCAATTTGATTTTTTGGCTTCTAGGATTTGGCGCGGTGTATGCTTTGGCCCGTGAGTTCAGCATTTCTCGTTTTATTTCCTTGCTAGCTGCTCTTACCTATGCAGTCACGCCATTAAATATCCTGCAGCTGCGCACCAATTATATTGATCTGGCTTTGTCCTCATTAGTTTTGCTTTTACTCTATTGGTCAGTCAAGAAATTTGATGAATCATGGTGGCTGTGGTCGATCACTGCTGGCATTCTCATCGGCGCTAAAGCCACGATGGTCATCATGGTGATGCTAGCGCTCGTAGTCAAAGTCATCAGCGGTTGGACACGTCCTTACAAATGGCCCTGGTATGTCCTGACTATTGCTGGTTTCGGTAGTTATTTTTATGCTCGTAATTGGTGGGCTAGTGGTACGCCGATCTATCCTATAGGGCCGAAGCTAATTTCTCTCGACCAATTATTATCCGGCTCTCAAGCAGCTATTCTCAAAGGCCAACCGCTGTGGGAGCAGCTGTGGATAAATTTCACCACTGTGTATGGGCAATACAGTTATCAGATGAATCCAGGAGGATTTGGCTGGCTGTGGCTACTGATCTTATTACCAGCTCTGATTATCTTTTTATTCTGGGGCTGGAAGCAGAGACAGTTCCGATTGATGACAGTTGTATTAGTCTTGGTAATCGGATTTTTGCTTATGCCGGCTAATTGGTGGTTGCGCTATGGATTATTTGTTGTCGGGGCTGGTAGTTTGTCTCTAGCTTATATATTGGCTGTCTTGCCCTATCATTGGCGTTGGTTGGCTAGCGGAATCGTGGTGCTATTTATTATCCATAGTTGCTTGATTACTGGTTTTAGTTGGCAGCGAAGCCAATTAATTGACTATTATCCCGAATTTCGCAGTTTGGCTTCCATCCAGCAATCAGGTAGTGTCATTGCTTACGACAGTCGCTTGCAGTTGCCATTTGTTTTGTGGAATCAGGATCTATCCAACCGTGTAGTTTTCGTCTCGTCAGCTGATAAATCCTACGATCAATGGATGACAGGTTTACGAGCGGCTAAGGTGCAATATATTGTCACCAAATATCCTTCATTGGAGTTGCAGCAGATTGATAGTCATAAGGCCAGCTTTGAAATGCTGGCTAGCCAGGGGGATGTGAAGGTTTGGAGAGTGAGGTAGAGGAGGTGTAAAATAAAAAAATAAGCTTGTGCGGCTTATTTTTTTGTCCCTTATGGCTCGCCAACGTGGACGGAGTTCGAATTTTCTTTTTTGAAAATCCGCACTTTGATGTTCCAGACATTAGTGAACTAGTCCAGATGAAAAATCAGGATATTGCTAATGGTACGATCAAAAAGAAAGGCGGTCAGGAAGGGTTAAAGAGTACTCCCGAACACCAGCCTGGGGAAAAGAAGATAGAGCTGTTTGGACCGGAGCATTGGTTGGATCTTTGAGGCATTTAAAGAACTAGGTCAAATTGAAAAGTCCCTACCTGGGACTTTTCAATAATACGCCTTACGCTTGGACTGTCTGAGTAGGGCTATCTTTGTCTATATCCTCGACATTGATATTTTTCTCCTTAAGCACTCTATCTCTAAGGTATACCCCCATTACCTCAATCAAGTCTGCTAAGGTCGATCCATCCTTAAAGAGGAACTCCTTGAGTGGGTTTAGACGAGGATCCTCCTCAAATGACTTTATGACGTCCTTAGACTTCTCTTGAATATCATAAGCAGTCTTAGGATTCTCTTCCTCGACACTTTTTAGAAGTTCTTGAAAGTTGTCATCCACAAATTTTTTACCACCACTATCATTCAAAAATGAGATACCTCGATCCGTAAGAGCAACGGGACTTTTCTTTCTAGTAAGTGGTCCTCGTTCTTCAAGTATCGTGTGACAAGCAATTACTTTATCCTTCACTTCTCCTACAGTTCTACGTAGACCACTATGTTCATCGTGTCCCACCGTATTCTCTAAAACATCAACCTTATTCTTGTATTGCCCTATTCTGAATGACGCCGCAACAAATCCAACGACAGCTGATACTACTAAATTTGCAATAATGGTGAATATTGCTGTACTGATTTCTGATGGCATAATTACTTCAAACTAATAACGTTTCTATTAATGTTTTTATTATAGGTCAAACGGACCAAGTAATCAAATTTAGATTAGAGATTCAAGCAGTCCCGGTCGGCCTGTGCATAAATCTTAGAAATATTTTTCCACAAGGTGTGTTTTATGTGTAGCGTTAGCCCACCTAGTCGAAAGTAAAAAAAATGGCCTGGCTCGCCATTAGGGAATCGAAACCCTAATTATGAATTGCGTATTCCCAATTACGCCCTACGCTTTACCCGCTTCGACAAGCGAAGCGAGGCGAGCGTTTTACGATCAATATAAACTGGTGACCCTACCGGGAATCGAACCCGGATTGCAAGGTTGAGAACCTTGTGTCCTAACCGTTAGACGATAAGGCCG
>CAZPQR010000071.1:0-3968 GCA_964588865.1 uncultured Gammaproteobacteria bacterium | reverse complement strand
AGCTCAATAAATTTTCACCTCTGCTATCTGAAGCGGCCATCAGCTGTAGCTTAACTGTGGTGGCTGCCTTGGCGCTGGAGTGGCTCAAACCAGGTCTGATCAGTAATTTCCTAGACCTCAATCTAGCGCTGCTCGTGACTATTATTTTGGTTCTCGCGGCGGCACTGGCAGGATCGCGTCAGGCTCTCACTGGCTGGACGCGTTGGTATTATGGTATTGGGACTATGGTAGTCGGTAGTTTGATACTCAAAGTTATGATACGCCTGTTGCAGCTAGCTAGTGTCTGGTGGTTGCTAGCATCGGCAGTTCTTAGCTTGAGTATCTTGGTACTATTAATTATTACTGGCAGAAAAAAACATGTCTGAGTGTATATTTTGTTCTATCGTAGCGGGCGCTATCCCAGCTACCAAAGTGTATGAAGATGAGATCGCACTAGCCTTCTTGGATATTCATCCTGTTCATCCAGGACACGTATTAATAATTCCGCGTGAGCATCATGAGCATATGTTGCAGACACCAGATGAATTGGTAGGACAACTATTCATCCGCGCCAAGAAGCTGATGGCCGCTGTCAAAGCCGGTACGCAAGCTGATTTCGTCGTGCTGGATGTAGTCGGTGTCGATGTGCCGCATTTTCACATTCATTTGATTCCTCGTTATCACAGCGATGGGCTCAAAGGTTGGCCCGAAGGTAGTTATGCCGACGGACAGGCTGAAGGAGTCGCTGAATCAATTAGAAAAGCGCTCATCAATTGACGAGCGCTGGGAGTAGTAATTATTGAATCTGAATTTGGGAGAAATCTTGATCCGTGAGGATGAAGATTTTTTCGCCTTTGGGATCGAAGACGTAGTCGCCCTGTGCTAGTGGACCTATATCGATGACGTGGCGTTTCTCGCCGCGATTATCCAGCTCAATGATCTGTATCTGGCCAGCAACAACTTCCGCAATATAGCTTTGACTGGGGTGCCAGCGAATAATGCTCGGGTTGGAACCAGTGCGATCGAGGAGTGTAGTGACTTGATCGCTGGTATCATAGCGCCAGATATCGTAGCCATTGGTCAGGAGAATCTTATTTTTGCGCCAGTCGAGATGCGTCGCAGCAATGGTGTCTCGCAGTTGGCCGTCTTTCCAGATTGTGAACTGACTAGCGCCTTGCAGTACGATAATATCGTTACGGTAGTCGGCGATCGAACGATAATCACCAGTGGCTAAGTCAATATCTTGTTCACCGCCAACCGTAGTTTTGGTCATTAGGATATGGTTGTCAGCGGTTAGACGAGCGACTGATTCGCCGAACAGAGCTACGTCTTTGACACCGCTCGCGATAGCGGTCTTCTTGCCGGTAAGCAAATTGATGCGCCACAGACTCCCGTTGGTGATTACCCAGACATCATCGTTGGCTGGTCCGAAATGAACCGTGGTGATCGGACTTTTGACATAGGTTGCTAGTGGCCAGATTTTCTGACTGCGAGTATCGACGATGCTCCAATTGCCGCGCGTCTGATAGGCGAGACGGGATTGATCTTGTGACCAAGAGACCAATTGGCTGCCGGCAGGCAGTGAGATGCTGTTATCGACGGTGGCAGTAGTCAGGTTGGCGACAGTTAGTTTATTATCGTTATCAATATAGGCAACCAGTTCTTCATCAGGACTCAAGAGAAGCGTGTTGCCTCCATTGGCTAGTTTCTTGGATTCGAGTTTATCTTTGAACAGGACGATATCTTCGACGAAGGTTGTCTTGCCCGCTTCGATACGGAGTGTCTTGGACCAGGTCTGGTAACCGTCTTTGATCACGCTAATTACTTGTTTGCCCGTTGGCATGTTGACGATTTGGGTCGGGGTTTTGCGCTTGGTATAGATATCATTGCGATATACTTTGGCCCCCGCAGGATACGTCTTGATGTAGAGGGCGCCAACTTTGGAAATACGCCACGAAGCAATATCGAGTCGATAGCCAGAAGCGTAGAGGATAAGCAAAGGCGCGCTGACAAAAAAAGCCAAGAAAAATAGGCTATAGATGAGGCGACGTTGTACAATGGTCATATTTTGCGTTACGATAGAGGCGAAAATTACCTTTATCAATAATAATCCTAATTGACGCATCCTACAATGGATACCTTTATTATTCAAGGCGGACGCCGTTTGAGCGGAGAGATCGAGGTCCGCGGTGCCAAGAATTCGGCTCTGGCTATTTTGGCCGCCACGGTGCTCGTGCCCGGTGTTTGCCAACTTCATAATGTACCCAAGATCGGCGACGTCCTGACCATGATTGAATTATTACAGAGTATGGGCGCAGTCGTAACTTGGGGCAACGATCATTCCTTAACCGTCGATAATACTAACCTTGATCCGCACAAATTAGATATCGTACTGGTCAAACGCATCCGTGCCTCGATCATCCTTATCGGCTCCTTGGTAGCTCGTTTCGGTGAGATCACTATAGCCACACCAGGAGGCTGTCAGATCGGCTCTCGGCCACTGGACGCTCATCTAGGGGCTCTGCAGCAGTTTGGCTGCACCATCACCACCCAGGAGCGTCTGATGCATATCATACGTGACCAAACGCAGCCAGAACGAGTGGTTTTGAGTGAATTCAGTGTCACGGCCACGGAGCTCTTACTATTGGCAGCGGCTGGCAGTGATAAGCCCTTAGAAATCCGCATTGCCGCTGGCTCGGATCATCAAGTTCAAGACCTGTGTTGGTATCTGCAGTCGCTGGGAGTTCAAGTAGACGGAATCGGCTCAGCTACTCTGAAAGTGAAGGGCCTGACCAAGCCGCGACCTTCTGAATATACAGTCGTGCCTGATCCGATCGAGGCTGGTACGTTCTTAGCTATGGCCGGTGCGAGTAATTCCGCTATTACGATCAAGCATGTGGCACGAGATTTCCTTTTCTTGGAACTAGCCAAATTCGCTGAAGTAGGAGTTAAGTTTGATTTGCAATCGGAAGGTTGGGACCCACTTCATCATTATGAACTATTCTCGGTTGTGACTCGGCAAACGGACAAACTATCGCCCTTAGGCAAATTACATGATATGCCGGCGCCTGGGTTTAGTCCTGATCTGTTGCAGCCTATGGCGGTGATGCTGACTCAAGCTCATGGAGTCAGTCTGATCTATGACTGGATGTATGACGGGCGTATGAAATACGTGCAGGAATTGCAGAAAATGGGAGCGGATATGACCTTGCTGGATTCGCATCGTGTCACTATTGTCGGACCGACACCGCTGTATGGTAAAGAAATTACCAGCTTTGATCTTCGTGCCGGCGCTACTCTGGTCATTGCAGCGCTCATCGCGCAAGGGGAAAGTATTATTTCCAATATCAATCAAGTTGATCGTGGATATGAGGCGATTGATGAGCGGTTGAAGGCGTTGGGGGCGGAAATTTCTAGGAGTTAGGAAGTAGGTATTAGGAATTAGGAACTAGGCAGTAGGAAAGTAGGTAGTAGTTCTAAGATAGTAGAAAGTATAATGTAGTATGTCGAAAGTGATTTTGAAAAGGGATAAATACAAAAGCTCGCGCGGTGGTTATTCCCGTTTATTGGATATCTACTGTTATAAATGCCAGTCTTTAGTCCTGACTTATCAGAAGGATGGTCCTGGTACTATTCGGCGTTTATATATGGATAGGATATTTTCACCCGAAAGATTGGTTGATTTGCAGAAGAATAACCTCAAAGATATAGCTCCTTTGAAATGTTCTAAATGTGGCTTTATTATTGGCATGCCCTATATTTATGAGAAAGAGAAACGTAAAGCCTTTAGAGTATTTCAAGATGCTTTGATAAAAAAGATAACCAAAGTAAAATAATAACATGCCCTCAACCTTTAAATCCATCCTCGCAGTAGTCGCCGGTTTCCTTACCATCGCAGTTTTGAGTATCGTCACTGACACGATATTAGAAATGACGCATGTGTTCCCGCCACTGACCGAGAAATCAGCTGATTGGATGTTAGTATTAGC
>CAZPQR010000070.1:2055-3987 GCA_964588865.1 uncultured Gammaproteobacteria bacterium | reverse complement strand
CAAAAAGCAGGAGTATTGCGCGTCCCGTTTGTGAGGACTACCCCTGTTTTTCTGGGTCTAAGTGTACCTGATCGGTAAATTATTTCAAGCCCTAGTTATCCACTGGTCAATAAGCCGTCGTTTCAGAGCGACAGACAATCAGATTTGGCTGGTAATCCCCAGTTTTAATATTCGACTTCGCCTAAGAGTTTAGTTTCGTCGTGATAAAAAAGAGCCGCGTGCCGAGTGGTGCGTGGCTCTTGGAAGGCCACTATGGCCTTCGTTTAGTAAGGAAGCGAGTAAACAGGAAAATGATAAGGCCAAAGATGGCTATCAAGATTCCGAGTTTGAACCCATCCCTCACGATACGAGTGATTTGCTGGAAATCGATCGACATCTCATCTCCGACTACAGAAGTGAGTAATAGCAAGGATAGTCAGCCCACTAAACATTAGTAGGCCAGTGACAACATCTGGTGCATTGAGACTGTAGCTAATAAACGAGCTTAGTCCGATAATGATGCCGATCGTGGCCGCAAGATGCTCGCGAGCTACTTTCTGCAAGCGTGCTTGTCGACGTAACTGAGCAATTGGTGCTTGATGCCAGCGTTTATTGTCTGCCGCTACCATGTTCACCTCGGTACAAAGAACGGGTTAAAAAAGTAACCCCAACACATTCGGTTGAGGTTAGTTGTTATTTGATAATCTTATCGACTAGTCCGTAGTCAACCGCTTCTTGAGCGCTCATGAAATAGTCACGGTCTGTATCGCGTTCTATTTTATCAAGTTTCTGGCCAGTATGTTTCTGTAAAATGGCATTCAGCCGATCTTTGAGTTTGAGCATGTGCTCGGCGCGAATCTTGATGTCCGAGGCTTGACCATGTGTACCGCCCATTGGTTGGTGGATGAGAATTTCAGAATTAGGTAAGGCGAAGCGTTTGCCTTTGGCGCCACCAGACAATAAGATAGCTGCCATACTAGCGGCCATGCCGACACAAATAGTAGAGACGTCTGGTTTGACGTGTTGCATGGTGTCATAGATGGCCAAACCGTCAGTGACAGAGCCACCAGGTGAATTGATATAGAGCTTGATGTCTTTGGTATCGCTCTGGGCGGCTAAGAAGAGGAGCTGGGCGACGACGCTATTGGCAACGTTCTCGTCGATTTCGCTGCCGAGGAAAATGATACGTTCCTTGAGTAAACGTGAATAAATATCGTACGATCGCTCGCCGTAGGTTGATTTCTCGATAACAGTTGGGATGAGTAACATAGTAGGATTAATCTATCATATTAAAGGGGGAGGTCAAGTTGGTCCGAAGTTCTAAGTTCGAAGCTCTAAATCCTAAGCAAGTTATAATTTATTAATATTTAAATATTAAATATTGTTTAGAATTTAGAACTTAGGATTTCGAACTTATTCCACGATCAATTGGTTATCTCGAATAATTAATTTCCCCGTGACCGTAAATCCCGCCGACTTCTTGTGTCCACCACCGCCCAATGCTTGCGCCAATTTGCTGACATCAACATGATCAAATGGTGTACGGAGCGATCCATGAACGACATCGTCTTTCTGTTTCAGCACCATGACGATCTCTGCCTCATGGAGAACCGCCAGATAATTGGCTAGACCTTCCAAGCTGTCGGCCGTCAGACCGTATTCTTGGAGATCTTGGTCATTGATATAGGTTGTGACGAGATTGAGCGTTTGGCTTTTCTTCAAACGTGACAAGGCAAGTCCCCACAGTCGAAGTTGGTCAACTGTTTTCTGATGATGAGTCAGTCGATAGACTTGATTGATATCAGCTCCACGTCGTGTTAGGTAGGCAGCAATTTCTAAGGTTGTATGTTTGGTAGCCGGATTTCGCAGTCCACTGGTATCAGTGACGATGCCGGTGATCAAGCAATTAGCCATGCGCTCGGTAATATCCATGTTCCAATAGCGCAATAAACG
>CAZPQR010000070.1:0-1955 GCA_964588865.1 uncultured Gammaproteobacteria bacterium | reverse complement strand
GTATCGCCATCAGGTGATCGATGAGAAATAATCAAAATTTGACGACTCTGATCGATAGTCTGTTTGATGGCGTTGGCTTCTATTTGATGGTTGTGCATAACAGAGGAGTGTAACGGTTAACGTCGGCGGAGTCAACTGTCAAAGCGTTGACAATAGTGATAAATAATTGTAGTCTTCGGAATCAACTGGTTCATTACATCGTAGTATTCACGCTGACACTCTAAGGAGGTTTCGGTGTTCGACACAGTGCTGCAGATTGCGGGCGGCAGTTTCTATCTGTTGGCCAAGGTCGGGTTCTTCTTTTCAGAGTTACCACAGCTGAAGCTCAAGAAAGATAGATTGATGCTACTGGCTTGGCTCAGCTATTGCCTTGGTCTACCCTTCATCATCGTACTTTTTGCGGTGAGTCGTAACTGGATTGCAGTCTTCCTCGAAGCCGCTGCTGGTCCAGCCATGATCCTGGGAGTAATCAATAGTTGGAAGAGTCAGTCTCGTAGCTATGAATGGATCGACTGGTTTGTCAGACTGATGATCCCACTGGGAGTCGCTCTTAGCTTCGTTGATAATCACGGCATCCGTACGGTCAATCAGGTTCTGGAGATGGCTATGGTGGTCGGATTCTTGGCTGGGACGTGGTTCCTAGCCAGGCGACACAATACTGGCTATCTCTGGTTCTTGCTGATGAATGGTAGCTGCGCTTTGTTGATGTACCGCCAGCACCGAATGGTGATGGTGATACAGCAGACCATCTCTGCTTTGTTTGTCCTCGGCGCTTATATCGGTAGCCGATCAGGCCAGACCAAACACTCCAGTGGAGGCTAGATGTCAACGATCAAAGTCAAGATCCAAGGATCAACCGCCGTGGTGACACCTGGCGTAGCACTGTGGGATGAACTTGATACGAACAAGTTCAGAGCAGTGTTGAACGAGTTACTAGCGAGGGCTGACATCAAGAAGATTGTTTTGAATCTTCATTCTGTCAGTCATCTGAATTCCACAGCGCTAGGAATCTTGGTTCAGACTCACGCTGATGTTCAATCTACTTACAGATCTCTGATCTTGTGCGAGGTTAAGAAACAAGTAGGGAATATTTTTGAGGTCACTAAGCTCAATACGATCCTAGATATCCGGCCCAAGCTGGAAGATGCGTTTGATGATGATTATCATCAACGTGGGGTCAATCAGAAGAGTAAGTTGAGCTACACCTTTGAGCAACGCGATGACTCAATGATCGTCCATATGGATGGCCATCTGATTGGTGGACCTGATTCAGAGAAATTGTCCACGGCATGCAAGGCTCATCTGGAAGATTCGCGTGTACAGCGATTGGTACTTGATCTAGCCGATTGCGCTACGTCAGTCAGGCTGGTCTTGGCTGTTTGATCGGTATCTATACCGCTGCGAAAGAGCGTAAGAAAGGTTGTGTTACCTATCAAGTGTCACCGAGGATTCAACGTTTTCTGGTGGTGACCAAACTGGATACTATTTTAAAGGCGATTGACACGCTCTAATCTCCAAACACCCGCTGGGTTTCCCCGCGGGTGTATTTTTTATTTTGATTGACAGCTAGGCGGCGGTGCTGTATTTTGGTCTGGTGTTACTTCCCAAGATGCGTCTCTCACGAAGAGGAGTTACTGATGGCAGTAGAGCAGATTGATCGTGGAGGAGTGGTTGTTCTTTATTTCACAGAAACAGCTTGGGATACATTTACCACCATTGCTCTCGGTCAGAAGTTGCAGTCAATATACGAGCGTAAGCCAGTGCCACCGGCGGTAGTGAATCTACGTGGGCTGACATTTGTTTCTTCCGACGGAGCCGTAGCTCTCGTTCACGCTCACAGGAATCATCTCGTGCGTAAGGCGAGGTTATTGCTGTGCTGCATGTCTGAAGAATTACGCCGACTCTATCGTCAGACTCGAATGGAGAAAGACCTCTACATCTTCGACACTGAAGAT
>CAZPQR010000069.1:0-4011 GCA_964588865.1 uncultured Gammaproteobacteria bacterium | reverse complement strand
GCTACACGCCCATGCGGAACACTACAATTGTGCTGGTTTAATGCTTCATTGTCAATTGTATTCGTAATACAGATTACCTCACCTGTCCTCTCCTTAAAAAGGAGAGGAACGAAATTTATGAGTACGTCCTCCCTCTCTTTTACAAGGAGAGGGTTGGGGTGAGGTATTTTAACCTAATTCCTAACTATCTTCATCTGCTCCCCCAGTACTCGCAACACTTCTTTCTCTGCTTCTGGCAAAGGCAAGGCTAGCGGGAACTCCACGCCACGCTTACTACCTTGTACTGGATAGCGAGCTAGCAACTTAGTGAGATCAATCGCTTCTCTGGCAGCGACATGTACCACCGTTGTATCGAATTCACGCTGATAGAAGAGAACCGCCACTTGAGCTTCCGGACTGGTAAGAATCAAATCTTCACATAAGTCAGGCCAATTGACTGTCGTACTAGCGATCTCATCGCGCGCTATGAAAGAATAGACTACGTCGCCGGCTTTCTTCAAACGGGATAGCAATTTGCCCCACAGTTTGAGCGTGGCAATATCACGAGTACGATACAACTTAAGCACAATCTCATCTCGATTGGCTCCGGCGATCATCAACTTACTGGCTAATTGGAGTGTGTCAGGTGAGACGCGGTTGGTCTGGAATGACTCGGTAGCAGCGATCAATCCTATGAGCAGCAACTGCGCACTGTCACGATCCAATTGTGACTGCATCAACTCATAACACATCTCCGTCAGTGAAGCGGCGGTGACATTGATCCAATTGAGCTGGCCATAACTACGATTATCCAGACGACGATCAATATTGATGATAGCTACTTTGGCTAATTGCTCCTGATAGGCTGTATAGATTTGACCGAGACTGGCCAGATCACTGGCGCCAACGGTAATGACAAGGTCATAGGGAAAATCTGTCTGCAGCGGCTCGACATCTTCTGGTTTGAGACTACCTTCTTTGGTCGCTAAGTGAATCTCCAAATAGGTATCTTTGACTTGATATTTCAGCTCAGCCAATTTGGCCTTGTCAGTGCGAAGACGCAAGACATAATGATGTTGCTGACGTTTCTCCGATTGGGGTGTTTGGATCGATTCTGCTCCTGGTAACCAATGGAATTGTGCTACCTGCCGATGATCAATAACTACTTCCACGCTTTTGTCGCGCTTCTTCAACCAATGATACCAAGCCAAGGCTGAAGCCACTTCATCGAAGCGCGCATCAGATCGAGTAGTTATCAAAATTGACCGACTACGGTCAACGAGTGATGAGATCTGGTCCAATTCGCTAGTCATAAATCATATGAGCATAGCGTTTAAAGGTGATACTGTCAATGCAATCAAGATTAGCTGGGATTCAATAACCTCAATCGAACTCTCGGGTACCCGGTACCGGGTACCGGCCGATTGACAAACCCTCGAAAATCTAGTAATCTTGAGCAGATTCAATTGAAATATTGTAGCCAGAAGAAAGGATAAAGAAGTAAGGGCAAGAAACTTTTCTTCCAACTTCTTTCTCCTAAAGCCTAATGCCTATCGAGCTCAGCTCGACCTAATGCCTACTTCCTAAAGCCTAATGCCTATTCAATGAACGTCTCCGAACTCGCCCGCCAACTCAACGTCACCACCAAAGAACTCTTGGATAAACTTCCGGAGCTTGGTTTTTCTATCGGTGCTCGGGCCATCAAAGTTGACGATCATCAAGTTGATAAGATTATTTCTGCTTGGAAGAAGAAAGCCAAACTAGAAGCTATCAATCGTGCTCATGAGCATGTAACTGAAGTTCGCTCCAAAGATACTGACACAGCCGTTAATAAGAAAATGATTGCCATCGGCTCTACCATCGTGGTCAAAGAATTAGCCGACACCATGAAACTTCCTCTGGCCAAAGTCATGGGTGAAATGATGCGCAACGGTATCATGGCTTCACTCAATGAACGTTTAGATTTTGAAACTGCCTCGATTATCGCCGAAGACTTGGGCTTCAAAGTTGAGAAGCTCGGTACTGTCAGCGTTGATGAACATTCCAATAAGCAACGTCTAGAATCATTGTTGGCTGATCGCGAACAGAAAGCCACTCGCGCCCCTGTCGTCGTAGTCATGGGTCATGTCGATCACGGCAAAACTAAATTGCTCGACGCTATCCGTAAGACTAATCTCGTCGCCGGAGAAGCTGGTGGTATCACCCAACACATCGGTGCTTACCAGACAGTAGTCAAGAAAGGTAAACAAGAACGTCTCATCACGTTCCTCGACACTCCCGGACACGAAGCTTTCAAAACTATGCGTTCACGTGGTGGTCAGATCGCTGACGTCGCTATCTTAGTTGTAGCTGCTGATGATGGACTCAAGCCACAAACTCTAGAAAGTCTATCTATTATTCAGAAAGAAAATCTACCTTTCATCGTGGCTATCAATAAAATTGATAAAGCTGGCGCTGATGTCGAACGAGTGAAGAAAGAATTAGCCGAAATCAACCTTATCCCCGAAGACTGGGGCGGCAAAACTATCTGCGTACCAATTTCCGCTCTCAAAGGCGAAGGTCTCGATGATGTCCTCGACATGGTTCTGCTGGTTGCTGATATCAATGAATTGAAAGCTGACGAGACAGGACCAGCCGTCGGCACCGTCATCGAATCACATATGGATCAACACGAAGGTCCAGTAGCGACTGTCCTGATCCAAGCCGGCACACTCAATGTCAACGACTTGGTCACCGTCGGCTCTGTCCCTGGCAAAGTCAAATCAATGAAGTCTTGGAAAGGTGAGAGTATCACCAGCGCTACTCCTAGTACTCCAGTCAAACTTCTGGGCCTCAAAGCTGTCCCACAATCTGGCGATATACTCCGTACCGCGGACAAAGAAACCTTCAAGAAATCACTCAAGCACTTACCGCAAGAACGGGGCGCTATGAAACCTGCGATCCATACTGCCAGTGCCAGTGATGATAGTGAAGCTGATATTCCTACACTCAATCTCGTGATCAAAGCTGATGTCTTGGGCTCACTAGAAGCTATCGAGAGTTCCCTTACTCGTCTTAATACCAAAGCCTCTCGCGTCAAAATCATCAAGAAGGGTCTAGGCTTCGTCTCTGATGGTGATATCCAAGCAGCAGAAACTGCCCAAGGATTACTAATTGCCTTCCACTTACGAACGGACCGACAGATAGAGCAAAAAATTGCCGACAAGCGTATTGATTTCGCCAGCTACGACATCATCTATAAGTTAATCGAAGATATTCAAGAGCGCTTGAAGAAATTGGAACAACCAAATATTGTCCGTACCTTGATCGGTTCGCTCAAAGTGTTGGCTATTTTCAAAACTAAGAAACGAGAAACTATTCTCGGTGGCAAAGTCATCGACGGTATTGCTCGCAACCCGTGCAAAGTCAAAGTACTGCGTGGAGAACAAATAATCACCTATGGTGACTTGTCTGACTTAGAAGCTAACCGAGAGAAGGTCAATGAAGTGGCGTCTGGCAATGAATGTGGTTTGAAATTTACTGGTGAGGCTGTACTCGAGGTTGGTGATATTTTGGAATTCTTCACTGAGCAATCTTAAGAATTAATAATTTAGAATTAAGAATGAAGAATGTTTGTATAGTTAATCTCCAACTTCATTATTCTTAATTCTAAATTCTCAAAGCAATGAGTCAACGAACTGAACAAGTCGGCGCCTTGATGACGCATCATATCAATGAAGTGTTGATACGTGACTTCGAGCCACCGATTGGTTGCATGATTACCATCTCGCATGTCGAGCCAGCACCAGATCTGAAAACAGCCAAAGTCTTCGTCTCGGTCCTACCGGAGAAAATGTCTGGCACTGGTCTACAAGCACTCCGTAAACAAGCTGGTCACATCCAGGGAATCGTCAATAAGAAGCTGAGCATGAAATTCGTACCGCGTATCACTTGGGTCTACGATGAAACTAATCTGAAACTAGATCGCATCGACCGCGCCCTCAATAATGTCGACGAGCCGCTTAAATAACCGCCAGTCAACTGGCGGTTATT
>CAZPQR010000068.1:0-4022 GCA_964588865.1 uncultured Gammaproteobacteria bacterium | reverse complement strand
CAAAATGAAAACCACCTCGCTATGCGGGGTGGTTTCGTCCATGGAGGACTAGGAGAGTACTTCGACTGTCTCTAGTTCTGGCAGCGGCTCTGATGAGTCGACTTCTAAGGTGACGGCTGGGTGTACGTTGGGTTCCTCGGTCGGGTTGATTTCCTTGGTGTCCTGGTCGAACGCCAGAAGTGTCGCGGCCATCAGCAGACATAGTCCCGAAATCAGGGTCAGGATTTGAAGCAGCAGGGTACTAACCTCCGTGTTGGGTGATGACATTCAGAAGGAACTATTTATAACAGGTATCATTTATAACCCATAATTTGATACCTGTCAAGTATAGGCATAAGCACTGTTTTGGACTAGGCTATAGATAGTATGAATTTATCGGATTTACAGCGGTATATACTGAAAGTTTGTTATGGTCAACTTTCTTTGCCTAAGGAGAATTTCTTGGATTTTTATCAAGGCAAAGCAATAGATACGGAGACGAGTCTGAAAGATATCGCCAAAAGCATCGACCGGTTGGTCGCTCGTGATCTACTCAAAGCCCAAGGTGTCAAAACAGCCAAGAAATGGTATACTTCCAGCGTTCAACTGACCTATCAAGGTGAGAAAATAGCTAAGAAATTATTGAGTGAGCAGCCCAAATTATTTAGATAAATTGCTAACTATTAACTAGATTGCTTCTCCCGCACGAAGCGGGATCGCAATGACTTGAGTCACTATGACCAACAAAAAATTGATCAAAATGCTGGATGAGTGGGGGATTGACTACGAAGTTTTGAAACACAAAACTGTCTTCACTGCTCATGACGTCGCGGCTACTTTGCGAACTAAGCTCGATGATATCGTTAAGACTCTGATTATCGAAGCCGATAAACAATTCTATCTGGTCTCACTGCCAGCCACCAAGAATGTTGATTTCAAGCAATTGGCCAAGGCGATCAAGAAAATGGGTGGCAGCGTCAAGACGATTGCTATCCCCAATGAAAAAGTGTTAGCCAAGAAACTGGGTATCAAACCAGGAAGCGTCACAGCTTTCGCCAAACTCCACAAACTACCGCATATTGTGGATAAGGATATTAAGAAGATCAAGAAAGCTGTCTTAAGTGGCGGTAGCGTATCAGAAAGTATCAAGATGAAGATGGCTGACTGGCTCAAGGTTGAAGAGCCGGCTGTTCATATAGTTGGAGTCAAACGAAAGATAAAGAAAGTAGCAACGAAAGCTCGATCCGCCTCTGGCGGAAAAAAGTCCCAGCCAAAGGCTGGTAAGAAGAAAAACAAAGTAAAGAAAGTTGCCAAAAGGCGCAGATAAAACAAACTAGATTGCTTCCCTCGCCGTTGGCGTGGTCGCAATGACAAGTCAAGAGGTGCAGGTTTTTAATTGATCTACCTCCTCCTGCCCCCTCCTTATCAAGGAGGAGAGAAGAGGTCTAAGACATCATTTCATATGGAATCAGAATTACATTCATTTATCAAAGATTCTCTGGCCAAAGGATTGGCCAAAGATAAGATCCGCGAAGTTCTCCTTCAGGCCAATTGGCAGGCGGATGAAGTGGATGCGGCGCTCAATCATTACGCTGACGTTAATTTCCCGATTGCTGTGCCACGCCGTAAGCCGTATCTATCCGCTCGCGAGGCTTTCATGTATTTGCTCACCTTCCTGACGCTCTACATCTCTGCCTTTCAGTTTGGATCGTTGATTTTCTACTTCATCAATCGAGCCTTCCCAGACTCAGTTATGGCAGCCTACTATGGCCAAGTAACTGCTTTAGGAGAGATTCGGTGGCAGTTAGCCTCCATCATCATCGCTTTTCCTCTGTACATGTGGATATCGAGTTTGTTGGCCAAACGTTCTAATCAAACCAAAGAGTCTCGAGTACGTAAATGGTTAACGTATCTGACCTTATTCGTAGCGGCTGGTATTATTATCGGCGATTTGATCGCTCTTATCTCTGGTTTGTTGGGAGGAGAGCTGACAATGCGTTTCGTGCTCAAAGTTGTCACTGTTGGCGCTATCGCCGGAGCTATTTTCGGTTATTATCTAACAGATTTACGTAAGGAGGAAAAAGAAGATGTCAAAAAATAAGATTTGGGCTATCAGCGTCAGCGCGATCATGCTGGCCGCTGTAATCGTTGGCCTTGTATTCTCTGGTTCACCTGATCAAGTAAGGAAAATAAAGGCCGACAATAGTCGTGTATCGCTGTTATCGCAGATCAATAATTCAGTCGATTCGTATTATCAGGATAAGAAGTCGTTACCAGTAGCCTTGGCTGATCTGCAGAAACAGCCCAACCACTATCTACCATCTATCAAAGATCCTATCACCGGCAGTGCGATTGAGTATGCGGTTCTGACGACTACTAGGTATCAGTTGTGTGCCACTTTTGATCTGGCTTCGCCAAATGATGATAGGATGGAGCAATATTATTATCCTTATGACAAGATTGGTTTCTGGCAGCATTCGGCCGGACGATACTGTTATCAGCTAGAAGCGCCTACAGTAGTTAATGTTAATCCATTACCCGAACCAGTCCAACCATAGTCATGCATTCATTCAGTCTCGAACAATTTGAAGGACCATTGGATCTACTCCTGCAGCTCATCGAGCAGCAGGAGTTAGATATTACTACGGTTTCTCTCGCCAAGGTTACCGATCAATATCTGCGCTATTTAGAGCAATTGGAGCAGATCATGCCAGAAGAAGTGGCTGATTTTTTGTTAGTTGCTTCCAAACTTATTTACCTCAAGTCCAAATATCTCTTACCCAATCTGACGGTAGCCGACGAACAAGATGCTGGTGATCTCGAGCGCCAGCTCAAGATGTATCAGCAGTTCTATGAAGCGAGCAAAGTGATAGAACAGATGATTGGTAAGCAGCGTTTCGCTTATGTACGCGAACAGCCGATGAAGATCCAGTTTGCCCAAGAATTCACACCGCCACCGAGTATGAAACCATCGGATTTGGCGACTGCCATGCGCTCGGTGATCGAGCGTCTGGGCGAGATCAAGATATTGCCGCGCATCATGATGGCCAAAGCCGTCAGTATCAAAGAACGAATCCAGCATTTCCGAGAGTTATTGACCAGTAATGTCGAGATGAATTTCAGCCGTTTCCTCAACAAAGAGAATAAAGTTGATACTATTGTTAGCTTCTTAGCCTTGTTGGAATTGGTTAAACAGCGATTCGTAACCGTCGAGCAAACACAATTATTCACTGATATAACTATTCGTTCTAATCCATTACAACATCCTAACCTCAATGAGTAAAACATCGCTTACAAGTTCTATCGAAAGTTTGTTATTGGTTTCAGCCAAACCTCTGACGTATCGTGAGTTGGCTAAGTTAACCGATCAAGAAACAGATGATATTGCCGCTGCTGTGGCCACCTTGCAAGACAAATATAATCAATCTGATAGTGGTATACGGCTGTTAGTTAATGACAAGCAGGTGCAGTTGGCGACTGATCCAGAACAAACGAAGTTGATCAAGGAATATTTACAATCAGAAATCACCGGCGAGTTGACTCGCCCTAGTCTAGAGACGTTAACCATCGTGGCTTATCGCCAGCCGATTAGCAAAGAAGAATTAGAGCAAATTCGTGGTGTCAATTGTAGTTTAATTTTACGCAATCTAATGATCCGTGGATTGGTCGAGAGTCGAGAAGCCAAAGGCGGACTAACTACTAATTACAGTGTGACTATCGATTTCCTCCGTTTCTTGGGTATTACCAAAGTCGAAGAGTTACCAGATTACGAACGGCTTCATAGCCATGAAAATATCCAAGCAGTTTTGGAACAGAAGCAGGCGGAAGCAGCTGTCGAGGTGACCAATGATGAGACTCGCTAAATTTTTGGCTTTGGCGGGTGTGGCTAGTCGTCGAGAAGCCGAAGAGCTCATCTTGGCTGGTAAGATTTTAGTCAATGGCCAACCGCATCAAGTACTGGGACGTCAGATAGACGAAACCAAAGATATAGTTACCTATCGTGGCAAAACTATCGCCACGGAGGACAAAGTCTATTATCTGGT
>CAZPQR010000067.1:0-4067 GCA_964588865.1 uncultured Gammaproteobacteria bacterium | reverse complement strand
CGTATTTCGAGTTTCCAATGAGAGCCTGTGACAAACTACTTTTACCAGAACCATTTGGCCCCATGATGGCATGTGTCTCACCTGGCTGAATCACTAACGATAAATCATGGATAATCTCTTTATCCTCTATTGCAATCGTTAAGTTTCTAATTTCTAGTTTCATGTATTTATTTAAGGTCGAGTAACGTCGTCTGCTTAAACTGCTGTTCCAACTGTTCCGTTATCTTGCTCCAATACTTTCGATGACCACAGGTTTGTTTGGTTGGGCAGACATGATCAGCAGACAGACAGCTGATAGGTTGTACCTCACCATCCAGAGCAATGAGAACTTCATACAAAGTAATTGCTTTTGGTGACTTAGCTAATCTAATACCACCCGTAACACCTTCTTTACTGATTACTAACCCAGCCTCCTTCAAAGGTTTAATAATCTGTTGGAGGTAGTTGGCTGAACGATGTATCTCTTCAGCCAGATCCGATAAAGAGACGAAATCGGGCTTCATAGCCAGAGCTTCCATTATTTCTAGGCCATATTGTACGCGGGTAGATAACTGGAACACGATAGCAAAACTAATAGTTAATTGCTATGAGTTTAGTATATTACTGAGGTATGGTCAATTTTTGGCTAAAATAAGATAAAAGATATTGTTAATTCGCTAATATTAGCCTAATATAAGAACTTTATACTTGACAAATAGTAAATATAGTGCTATTATATCAAATCAGGCTAGGATTCTCCTACCTGTGTAGTAAACAGCACATTTCCAAATAAAACGTGGAGGTCCACCTTGTCGTCACAGTCGCATCGCACCGTGACCATCGCGGACTTCCTTTTCGGAGTCCAAATGGTCTGTGCACTGATCTTTGGTGGCGGTCAATTTCTCCGCGCACTGAAGACGACTCAGGGCGTGAGTGTCAGCTGGTTTGGCTGCTGGGAAGTTTTCTTGGCGCTCAACCTTGTACTAGCGTTCAAAGCACACCGAAACAAGCCAAGCCGCGGGACGGTTATGACGCTCATCACCTACTGTGTCTGGGTGGTACTCGTTACTCTTAATCTGGCTGTGATGTTCGTCAGACATACCGCCGTATGGAATCTCCGCGACACGATCGTCGTTACCTGCTGCGCAATTGGAACCTTTTGTACATTGATGATTGCGAACAGTAAACGACTCACCATCATGGATCCGATGGTGAAGGGTTACTTGGCCATTTTCTTCAAGGCCATCCCTCAAGTTGCCCTTGGTATCAACATCCTGATCATGGGTGGCAGCGGACTAGCTGCCTCCACGGTCTGGAATGGCCACCTGACCATTTTCATTAGACTCGGTCAGCTGCATTACTCAATCAAGGAGGCTGGCTGGGACCGAAACAGAATTGGTTCCGCCATCAGCGAACTTGGCAATGAAGTCAGCTGGATCATTACGACGATTCTCTGGCTCATTGCCAATCATCACTAACGGTAAGGAGAGCAGCCGTTTATAAAAGCTCTCAAGGCAGAGTTGTCACGATTCTGCCCTTCCACTAAGCTCGTCAACTTTGTTGATGGGCTTTGAGAAGAAAGCTCTTTACAACTTACGATCTCCATTTCTGTATTTTCTGAATTTTGAATCTAGGAATGGGGATCGTATATAGAATCCAAGACGGTGCATTCGTCTGGAGTACGATCCATCTGTGCGCTACTAGCGCAAGGAGGAAGTCATGAGGTATTCTTTCACTATTCCGGAAATCGTGGCTGAGGCAATGGCCTCGGCCAACACGACGATCGCCAAGATACGGGCGATCGAAAAAGAAAGACAAGATGAATTCCTGATGCCGTGGTTTACCCCACGGCAATACACAATCGGAAAGGGGAAGTCCGCGGGTTACTATGGTGACGACCCTCTGGTCGTCACCAAGATCAAAATGTTCGGCGCCGGCATCACCGTCATTGTGACGGTGATGACACAACACCACCACGAGGAAAGGAGTTGGCACTCCACGCTCCGCGTCACGGTGGAATACCGCGGCGCTAAGTGGCAATGGAGGGGAGGGAGAGCCGAGAGGTCGAGGAAAAATTGGTCCCGACCGATCCAGCTCTGCACGCGTCCGCGCTATCATAGCGCGGAAAAAAAAGTTATCTATAAGAACAGGAAAAGAGTCATGGTGGCGACCTTGCAGGATCTCTTGCAAGGTTGAAGTCAGAACTTTGCTCAGCCCGTCCGCCTCTGGTGGACGGGCTTTTCATTTACATAAATATGAGAGCCCCGAACCGTCAAAGTTCGGGGCTCTTTATTTAACACAACAATTCAAAGCGTATATCTGGCCAACTAGAGCAACGCCCAACTTTGTGGAGTCGGGCGTTTATTGGTTGGAATAATCTATGAACCGAAAGCCTCTTCCAACGTGTCCATAAAAACAATCAACCGAGCAATCGGTGTCTTGTCCAAAACCTTCTGAACTTCAGAATCGACAGAGCAAACTCTCAACAGCACATCACGTTCAGTGCAGGCTGTGAGTAAGCGCGTGAATGCGGCCACAATCTCAATGTTCATTCTTCTTACTTCACCCAAATCAACGATCACCTTGTATAGCTTCACTGTCTCCTCGCTACTATCGAAAGCTAGTCGAATCACTTGATGTACCAGAATACCCATCAGCAGCTCTAGGTCTAGCATTTCTAGCGAATCTTGCTGGATACGTATCACTCGAACCGCACCCTGATCATTCTGATAGGCTCGAACTTCGACGCTTAGACTACCGCTAGGATTTCGAGACATCAATACCTCCTGGTTGAAGGTTATGTAATTATCTAATGTTCAATTGCCCTCAACTTAGGACGTATTGATTATAGTGTCAAGGAGAATATAATTGACAACTTGCATCCTTCAAGGATCTATGTTAAAAATCTCCAACCTAGGGTTGTCCTGGGTAATCTAGTACCTTTCATGGAGGGTTGCATGAAGAAATTTCCCTGGCTCATTCTGCTCTTGGTGATGCTACTGGGTAGCATACCCGTCGCCAAGGCACAGGCGCAGGTGGTTACGGCTCCCAATGTACCCGTCATGACCATTCCGAAGGGGAGCGACTATATCCTTCGTGTTCGCACTCACACGAGCGCCAATCGGATGGAAATTCGCGTCCAGACCGTGAAGGGAGCGCTGGCCAGCACCGGAGCCTTGACGTTCCCGGTACCTCCGGCTCCTGACTCCACCGTTTCCACCATGCTCTGGGCTCGCGCACCGTTCTATGTCGGTGACAACGGAGACACCAAGACGACCGTCAAGCATTTCAAGTTGATGTTGGGACAGTTGGCGCCTGGTTATTATAAACTCTTCATCGGCAATGCCTGGTTCGGCGACAAGGATGCAGATCGAGTCGATTTCGAACTTTTCCGCGCCAATGCAACTGGAAATCCTGGCGATACTGATGCGCCGATATTCATGGTCTCCAACGAGCCCGACCGAGGAACCGACAATCCCGGAAGTAGCGGTGACTACTACATAAAGGGCTTAAATACGCCTCAGTGGCATTTCCTGCCTGGCTTCATCTTTACGATTCAGTAACAAGCCTTCACCCCGTGACTCATGTCGCGGGGTGTTTCTTTTTTTCTGCTATACTAGATTTATGTTATATCTACTTATATTTCTCTCCCTGATACTTCTAGGGCTTACTGTGGGCATGACATTATTCGTCATTTTCTTCGGTAGACCATTCTTCGGCGGTGCGCCCTATGCCCCGACCAAAGAATCTGGCCTCGACGTCATCTTGAAGTTGGCAGAGATAAAGCCGGGTGACAAAGTTTGTGATCTCGGATCAGGTGACGGACGGATCGTCATCGCTGCTGCCCGCGCAGGTGCCGAGGCGCACGGCTATGAGATCAATCCCTACTTAGTCTGGCAATCACGCAGAGCAATCAAGAAAGCCGGCCTCTCGGACCGTGCTTTCATTCATCGTCGTAGCTACTGGCAAGAAGATTTGAGTCGGTATCAGGTTGTTATATTTTTCGGTATCACCTATATCATGAAACGACTCGAGCAGAAATTTGATAAAGAATTACAACCTGGCACCAGAGTAATTGCTAACTTCTT
>CAZPQR010000066.1:0-4110 GCA_964588865.1 uncultured Gammaproteobacteria bacterium | reverse complement strand
ACTGAACGTCGGCTGTTCGCTGCCGCCGGTACCGGTGGAAGCGACCACCTGGTCCAAGATCAAGACGCGGTTCCACTAGATACGCGGGCCTTTCCTCTCCGAGGAAAGGCCCGTTTTATTTATCAAAGTTTGACCGCTATAAATAGGTATGATTCACTATCAACATGTCAGAAAAATCGATTAAAAAAGTCGCCATCATTGGCGGCGGTGCAGCTGGTATGATGTGTGCCGCTACTATCAATGAGCTCAAACCTAGCATTGAAGTTTTTCTGATAGAAAAAAATGAGTCTCTCGGTAAGAAAGTAATTATTTCAGGCGGTGGTCGCTGTAATGTCACGACCGGTATCACTGATATTGATTTGTTGCTATCCAAATATCCTCGTGGCGATCAGTTCCTCGTTCCTTCTTTGCATAGTTTCCCGCCCGATGCGGTGGTGACGTGGTTCCAAGATCATGGAGTACCTCTGAAATGTGAGAAGGATATGTGTGTCTTTCCGGTTTCTAATAAAGGTAAAGATGTTGTTGCTGCTTTTGAAAAAATATTTGCTCAAGGTCAGACCAAAGTCTTGTATCAACATGCCGTTCAAAGTATAGCCAAGACTGAGAATGGATTTAGTATTAATTTCCGCGAAGGTGAGTCGCTCATCGTTGACGCTGTGGTTATGGCAGTTGGAGGTCAGGCCTATCGTCAGACTGGTTCGACAGGTGATGGTTATACTATGGTCGAAAGTTTAGGACACTCTATTACAGAGCTAGCTCCAAGCTTGAGTTCATTATTAACGAGCGAAGCGGCCGCTCGAGATATTTCTGGTGTGTCGTTCCCTCGAGCCACTTTCACTGCGCACGGTAGCAAGAAGCAACAATTCACTGGACCATTTATTTTTACTCATTTCGGCGTCAGCGGGCCCGCGGTCTTTGCTCTCTCAGGTCTGACAGCTTATGAAAAATTTGATGCTGAGCAGCCGCTAAAAGTTACTATCGATTTGATCCCCGAAGTGCCTCAAGCCAAAGCCTTAACTATCGTGCGAGACTTCATGACGGAGCAGCCGAAGAAATTTTTCGCTCATACCTTGCACAAATTCGTGCCCTTGTCTGTAGCCAACGTCATTATTCGAGAGATCGGTATGAAACCGTTTACGCAGAATGTAGCGGTGAGTGAGCGAGAAGTTATCGCTGCAGTTGATTGGTTGAAAGCGGTACCGCTGACAGTAGTCGGCCGTCGTCCTGGTGACGAATTCGTCACAGCCGGAGGAGTGAGTTTGAATGAGATTGATGCCAAGACAATGGAATCCAAAATTTGCCCTCACTTATATTTTGCCGGAGAGATTATGGATGTTGACGGTTTCACTGGTGGCTTCAATCTACAGGCTTCTTGGGCTACGGGCAGAGCGGCGGGAGCGAGTATTGCTATCCAAAAGTAGATTGACTGCTCCGTTGGCCTATGATTATATAGTTAGAAATAGCTAAAGCTATCAAGCTCTTTACGCTTACGTGTGTTCTGGTAGTTTCACTTATCACGAGGAGGCTTCATGTTTCGCCTGATCATGCTGATGTTGATTCTGTCAGTATCGACCGCTCAAGCGGGCACTTATGTCGATGGAATCCCGATAACGGAAATCCATCCATCTCAGTATCTGTACTCATTCTGTCGCATTGAAACGATAGGAAGCGAGAAGCAGCCCGCATTGACGACTGTTGTTATCAGCAGTAGGAAGGTCGCTATCTCAGCTCGGGTAGCTGCTCTGCCGGATGAGAGCTTGTGGCTGGTGCGGTTTGAATGCACGCCTATTAGACAGAGCGATTGGCGTGTGATCGCTCAGGATTTTTCGCGGGCAGTACCTGGCGGCGACACGACGACAGTAGCTGTCAGCTGGGATACTTCCAAAGTGCAGAACGGTATCTATGAATTGCGAGCCTTGGTCCTTGATCGCGCCGGCCGGACATCGGAGCTTACTTCCCGCATCTTCACGGTCATGGTGAAGAGGAGGCAGAAGTAAGATTGAGTAGTGAAATTGATTACCAATGTCGCAGGCCGACCCACAATTGAGTCGGCCTGCTTTTAATATCCTATCGTGCTTTACCCGCTTGATGCCGGGTTCGCAATGACAGTAAAAAAGTTTTATTTTGCTCGCAGAGACTTCCGATGTCGCTGTCGATAGAAAGTTATACCGAAACGATGTGTCTCATTGCGGATCGCCTGAACGAGTAATGACACGGGATGTGATTTGGGTAATTTCAGACTGCCCATCTTGCCAGGGATAAATATTTCTTCCTCTCGTTTGGCTAGTGCTACTACTCGGTCTTTCCACTCCGGCTTGATGACTTTCATCACTGAACTTAATTGTCCTTTGCCACCGTCAATTATTATCAAGTTCGGCTCGCCCCATTCCGGATGATTCTGACGACGGGTGAGAACTTCTGCCAATGAGGCAAAGTCGTTGGGTCCAGTGACTGTTTTGATTTTGAACTTTTTGTAAGCTGACAGTTTCTTCTTACCCCCTTCGAAAACCACCATAGCAGCCACGGAGAAGTTACCCTGAATATTGGAGATGTCATAGCACTCGATGCGATAGGGTAAGACCGGCAGATCGAGTTCGTGCTGCAGCTGATAGAGTGCTACTGGTATTTCGGCTTGTTGCTTGATGCGTTGATAATAACTATAGGCGTTGGCTTGGGCTAATTCCAATAATTTCTTTTTATTGCCACGAGCAGGGGTGATTAATTTACTGGGAGTGACAATCTTGGACCAGAGTGCTAGAGGCTTGTCAGGAATGAGGATTTCTCTCGGATGATCGGAGGTTGGTTGGTAATGTTGGGACAAAATAGTTTCCCATAGTTCTTCCATTGATTGATCGATCGGACGGTCGAGGAGATAGTTGAATTTGTCCAAGACCTGACCTTGTCGCACTTGTAAGATGGTAAAAACCGCTTGCTGACCAAATGGTACTAAGGCCAAGACATCTTGATCGGTATCTTGGGTCGCCACGATGTGTTGCGATTGACTTAGATATTTCCAAGCTTTGAGACGATCACGGAGACGCGCGGCTAATTCATAGTTCTTCACGCCAGCGGCTTGCTTCATTTGCTGCTCTAGTTGTTGTGGGAGATCGGTCTTGTGCCCGCGTAATATCAATTCGGCCTGTTTGATATGATGCATATATTCCGTAGCCGTGACGAATTTCTCGCACGGTCCCTGACAGCGACCGAAGGCATATTGGAAGCAGACTTTGCCGCTGGGAAGTTTGGAGAGGTCGCGTTTGCACGTCCTGATCGGCAATATACGGTGCAAATGACGGACGATATTTTTGGCAGCAAAAGACGAAGTGTAAGGACCGAAATATTTACCTTTAATTTTCTTCCGGCCGTGTACTGTCGTTAGCTTAGGAAACGGTTCGTCAGTAATGACAATGTAGGTCCACGTCTTATCGTCGCGCAAAATAATATTGAACGGTGGTAGGTGTTTGCGGATCAGACCAGCTTCAAGCAGGAGGGCTTCGGTTTCATTGGACACAACAGTGTAATCTAAGTCGGCGATCTGACTGACCATTTCCTGCTTGGCAGGGGAGAGTTCGGTGCTGTTTTTGAAATAAGAAGAAACTCGGTTGCGGAGATTCTTAGCTTTGCCAATATAAATCAGCTTCTTGTTTTTGTCGAAAAAGAAGTAGACGCCAGCGGAAGTTGGTAATTGGGCTGTGATCGGTTTCATACAGCCATTATAGAGGAGAATAGTCAATAATCAAACACGTTGGTCTGTCATTGCGAGCGCCCTCTGGGCGAGAAGCAATCCAGCTTTTGATCTCGCTCACATACTAGACTGCTTCTCTCGCAATGACAGTAAATAAAGAGACTCAGCGGTTAAGCCGAGTCTCGGTACAGTGTGACGGCAATCAGCCGCCGTTGTCCTGGGCGCCTTTGCGCCAATCTGCGATTCCGAAGATTACCACCTCCTTAAGTGCTCGTGACTGATCAGATCAGATTGCCGTTTCCTCCGCCATCGGGGTGGGCGCGCCACCGCCGTCAGATCCACCGCACATCGGTTCCTCCTGTTGTTGGCGACGAAACTGGTTGGCTACTCTGCGGATGACGACGTCATCCCTCATTGTCGCCTCG
>CAZPQR010000065.1:0-4145 GCA_964588865.1 uncultured Gammaproteobacteria bacterium | reverse complement strand
CGGGGATTAGCGCAGTTGGTAGCGCGCATGATTCGGGTTCATGAGGTCACCGGTTCGAATCCGGTATCCCCGACCACGGGCCTATAGTCTAGTGGTACGACGCCACATTCGCATTGTGGAGGCGGCAGTTCGATTCTGCCTAGGTCCACCATTCTTCGTTCGCCAACGGCGAACTTCGAATGGCGCAGCCATGAGAAGTTGAAGAATGTCCTTTGTAGCTTTAGCGAAGAAGGACGGTGGCTAATTCAGACAAAAGGCTGTATTTTGAATGCAGTAGAGAATATTTTTTAAAAATGGGGATTCATCATTAATGAATCTTTTATGTTTTACATTTATATAATCCAAAGTAGTTTAATGCCAACCAAGATATACAAGGGATTTACTACAGATTTACTATCTAGATTATCTCAGCATAATCGCGGACATAGTCGTCATACGGCAAAATATAGGCCCTGGAAGCTTATATTTTATTGTGCGTTTAGCAATAAAGCGCAGGCATTAAAATTTGAATCCTATTTAAAGACTAGCTCTGGAATCGCCTTTGCAAGAAAACGTTTGATTCAAGATATGCCAATTTTACCGTCTCCGGAATAATATCCAAGCAATAACAAGCGCAAGTAGAAAATTACAAGCTCCAATGAAGCACGGAGTGGTCCAAGGGTTAGTGACCAGCTGACCCGAGCAGCCAATGGCCTGACCGCTAGTTTGTGTCTGATAGAAGCGAACCAAAGAATAAACGAAGTTACCCCAAGCGAAGATAACACTGGCAATTAAGAGCCACAGGAGTTTACTCAAGCTAGCTCTGAAGTTGGCGACTGATAGCTTCATGATAACGATGGACCAGATGAGTGCGATCAAGAAAGCGAAAGCACCATAGAAGCACGGTGTTGTTACAGGATTGGGAATGGCACAATCTTGGATTTTAAATAGCGTACCTTCGCTATCATAGAAACGACGGAAATCATTGTAGACCGTGTACCAAGCAAACAGAGTTCCGGCAGCCAGAACCAATGGCAATAGTAAGGATATTTTTTTCATACAATTAGGATAATTACACACCTATTGTAGTGCAGTTTCGTTCTATCAGCAATGGTGCTATACTCAAAATATGAATGGATATGTCGTCAATTTGGAGCAGGAAACCTTACGTAACGATTCGTTCCGCAAAGTTCTCTACACTGCCCAACATAGTCAGTTAGTTCTCATGAGCTTATTACCAGGAGAGGATATTGGGGAGGAAACTCACACTCTAGATCAATTCATCCGCATTGATTCTGGTAGTGGTAAGACGGTTTTGAATGGAGTGGAACACGAATTAGCTGATGGCTTCGCGATCGTGATTCCGGCTGGCGTGAAGCACAATATTATCAATACATCGGATAAGCCGATGAAACTCTATACTGTCTACTCACCACCAGAGCATCAAGATGGAATTGTCAGATCGACCAAAGAAGAGGCTATGGCAAGAGAAGAACATTTTGATGGTAATGTAACAGAAAGTAACTAGAAATTGCGATTGGTTATCCGTTGCTTGTTATTAGGGAAGAATCGTATAGATAACAAAAAACACCCCAACGAAATCGTCGGGGTGTTTTCAAATAGTTGATTACCAGGATGATCGTCTTGGAGCGCGATCTGAATCGCGATCAAAGGATCGGCGAGGTTTATCGCCCATAGGACGAGCCTCATTTACTGTCAACTTTCTGCCGCCAAAATCTTGACCGTTCCACATGGAGATAGCAGCTTGACCCTCTTCAGGGGTGCTCATTTCCACGAAGCCGAAGCCTCGAGAACGATTAGTCATTTTGTCAACAATTACCGAAGCGGAGACGACAGTACCTGCTTGAGAGAAGGCTTCCTTCAATTCAACGTCAGTGGTGCTGTAGGGTAGACCGCCTACATATAACTTGGTGGACATTTACTAAATATGATTCTTAATTAAAGTGATTCGACCACTCTACGCTGAATGCTAAGAGTTTACTCACAAAAGGTATTGTATCATGTTTCTAAGCTTTTGGCAATAGATGCTTTTATTGCCTAATTGAGCTGCCAAAGGGCAAAATTCAATAGTGAAGCGAAGCTGACCCAGGCTAGATAAGGTATGAGAAGATAGGCCGCTGGGCGAGAAAGCTTCCAAAATTCAATTATTGTAGCCAGTATCATCAGCCATAACAGAGCAATAACCATCAATCCGCCGGTGATGTTGTGCCAGCCGAAGAAAACGATGGACCATAACAGGTTCAAAGCTAATTGAAATCCGTAGAGAGCAATGGCGGTAGCGGTATTTTTCTTCTTGTGTTGATTCCAGATCAGCCAAGCAGCGATACCCATGAGTGTGTAGAGCAAAGTCCAGACAGGACCGAAAAGCCAATTAGGTGGACTAAAGGTTGGTTTGTGCAGCAGGTTATACCAACTGCTAATATTGGGAAAGGTAAAATAAGATCCGATGGCACCAGCTGCTTGAGCGGTGAGGACGGATAAGAGAAGAAGTAAATAATTTTTGTTTGGGGATTTCATAATGGCGAATTATTTTAATATTGTAATAACTTCATAATTTCTCAATAACGGAAAGGACTTTTCTAAAGTCATGGTGGGTAAATCAATCATGCGGACTATCTTGCCGATACTATAATAAGCCTTGCCTTGATCAAGGAACACGAAATTAGCATAAAAGGGATTTGCTTCCGTAATGAAACGACTTTTGATGGCTTGATTTTGTCCATCAAACTTCATTAATTGAATGAAATCATTGCCCCCAATGACAAGAGTGTTGGTATCTTTGTCTAGTTGAAGAGAATATTCATATTGATTGGAGCTTCTTCGGGGTTCTAGGGTATCAGGTATGGTTAAAATTTTCTTAGTAGGAGTGGCTACTGATGGATCTAAAACTATGACCTTGTTTATTGCTTGATCATAGACATAGAATAAGCGATCATAGTAGCGAACACCCCCTCGAATATCAGTTTCTTGATTTTGCACTGTTTCTAAGCCGAGATCCGATGCCTGAACAGCCACTTGGACTACATTACCAGCCATGTCAGCTATCTTTAGTGGTAGAGCTGTTCCGACGCCTTCGCCACAAGGCCAAGTAAAGAATCTTTTATTAAGTGAGTCATATTCACTACAGCCCGTGCTCACAAATTTGGTATCAGGTATCGGAGTAACTGTATTAGTCAAAGCATCGAACGAATAAGTCTGCTTACTTAGAGCTGGATGCGAACCATCAAACTCAGAAATTTGAGTTAAATCAACTTTAAAGATAACGAATATAAACTGATTCTGTTCGGTAATTGAAGCTTGAACGTATAATTCTTGGTCTTTGGCTAAGTGTATAGGTCGCCCAGCATAAAGAATGGGGTTTATTGTTTTTGTGAGTACGTTAAAAAGATATATATCATTGTCTTTTTGGATTATTTCGTAGGTTGGGAAATTATTATAATACGACCAACTGATAAGATGATAATCGGAGGGAAATAGTTCGCTAATCTCACCAGTTAGAAGGTTGAGTTTATTTGTCGTGTCGTTGCCGGTTTCGTCACCATATTTGATTAAGCCAAGGTAGGATGTCTCTGTTACTGTATGTGGTTTGATCGGCATGATATCCATCGTTCCAACAAGAGGATTTTTTCTGGGGCGATCGGGGATGACTACATAGGCCAGACCAAACAGTAGGCAAGTAATAACAGCAGTGCTGATAACTCCCACAATAGTTCTGTGCGGAATTAATAACCAGTGGATCGAAGATCGTTTAATTCGCTTCATATCATTATAAGGAGTAGTAGAGTCTAAATATTAGTGTGTTAGAAATTTAAATGCTTCGTATACGAGGAAAGCTGGCCAGACAAGGGCTTTGAGGAAGCCAATAACACCGGCGCCAAAAGTAGTAGCGCGACTAATGAAGAAAATAGCGGCACCGACAAGACCCATGGCATATACCGCATTGCCACCTTGATTCTTTTGCATATATTTTTGGTAAAGATTAATAAGGCTCTCTATTTACAATACACCATAATGAGTATCTTGGTAATAGATTTGCTAGCTGATTTACAAAAAGAGCCTAGGATATTTCCTAGGCTCTTGATGATTGAAAATCACAGAGTGCATTTGGCAACCGCTTCATTAGCCGCCCAGCGTCTGTAAGGGCA
>CAZPQR010000064.1:1839-4227 GCA_964588865.1 uncultured Gammaproteobacteria bacterium | reverse complement strand
GCAATCTTATTGATAGCTCGCTGGATAGAAGCTTTGTCCACTGAACCGACGATGAAAATATCAGTCGGTACATCGGTGCCGTTGAAAATGCCGGTTAGCACCAGCAGCTGCACACCTTTGACCGTGGCCAAGGACGATGCCAAATTCTTCTCCATCAACATCAATGACTTATAGATCAACGATTTGAATTCAGGCAACAAAGGGAAATCTCGATTCAAAGCCCAAGCCTTCTTACCTTCTGCGGTCACCGTGGCCACGAAGCCCATGGTCTCGAGCGAAACTAATTCGGGCATTACTTTGCGCGTGGTGCAACGCAACCGTCGGGCCAAAACATCAACCGTCACCGGTCCTGGGTTCTCTTGAATAAAAAATTGTACTAATCCCGCTCGCAACGTCGAGCCAAAAAGTAATTTCAACATAGAACGGGATTATTGTACCACTTTCTGCCTCAAGGTACTAGGATTTACTAGGCCAAAAAGGAAAAAAATGTTAAAATAGTGTCGTTATGACTGTACCCATTTCTCTGGCCAAATTATATATCCATGACCCCAGCGCCAGCCGGAGTCATTGTGATATTAGCATCTTCCAAAGTGATCCTCGTCACCTACGTCGCTTGGTGGTTATTACTGATTTCGCTCGTTTGCCACGTTTCGACCAATCCTATCTCACTGACGCTATTACCAAAGAATGCAACGAATGGTTTCAGAAAACAACCAACCTCCCAGCCGAGCAATCATTGGAGAAAATATTGGAACAACTCAACTACCTCTTGCCCCATATTACTCCTAAGAAAAATACTCGTTGGCTGGAACAGCTTAATTTATTAATAGCTATCATTGCTGACCGCGAAACGCATTTCGCCCATCTCGGACAGATGGCTGCTTGGATCTTGCACGATAATGCCTTCACCTTGGTCTCTCCGCCCAGCAAGGTTATCAACCCCTTGAAACTCTTCTCCAGCTGCACCAGTGGTGATTTGGACGAAGACGATACGCTGCTATTTACTACCCCGTCGCTGACCGACTATGTTTCTGAGATTAAGATCCGTCAGATCGTAGCCTCCGGATCGACTACGGAAGCGATCGAAAAGTTTGAACTCTTACTCGAACAAGTACCTCGCTTCGTTAGCTTCGCTGCTGTCGTACTCAAAGGACAAGAGGAAGAAGCTCTCCCCGAACCTCCTCGAGTAGCCGCGACACAGCGAGTAGCAGCACGAACTACCAATCCAACTGCCAAACCAGTCAATCGTCCAACCCAACGCATCCCTGCTCGTCGAAGTGATCGATCTTCTGTCTCTAGCTCGATACTTCAGGGTATGGGCTGGGCACTACGATTCTTCTTCGTCCATGCCTGGATCTATCTCCAATTGGTCGGTGCCTTTTTCGTCGCTGTATTTCGTACAGCCATCAAATCCTTCCACTTCGCTACCAAACCGACCTATCGTACCGAAGCCAGTCATCGCCAATGGAATAAACTCGAAACTCACGTCGATACCCTACATCGCAGTTTCCGAGAGAAACATTGGACTCATCGCTGGTTAATCACAGCTTGTTTCATCTTCGTCTTGATTATCCTCAATGTCATCATCTATCGCGGTCAGGATCTACAAGTTAACAAGCAATACCGAGCCTATAGTGAAACCTTGGCGGAATTAGGAACCATGCAGTCGGATGTTGATTCTAGTCGAGTCTATAAGGACGACAAGAAAGCCGAGAGTATCTTAGTAGCGATGATTACCAAATTGAACCAACTGTCGCCGGCTGATGGTAATCAACAGAAACAGCTCAATGATTTGCGGGACAAAATTGCTCGTCAGCTCAATGAAGTCCGTCATATCAATGTCGTCGAGTCACCGCTCCTCTATCGCGATCTAAGCAGTCTCAATCAAGAATTCAAACATCTAGCCCTTATCGGTGTCACTGCCTATGTCTCAGGAGCACAAGGTGTCTACAAACTTGACGAACCGGCCAAACAAATACTAACTCAACCACTAACCAGCGGCTATCTCTTCAATACCAGCAACGGCACGCTCGTATTACTCAATGATCGTCAAATCCAGACCATCAATGACACGACTGTCGCTCCGTCTAAGATTAGCTGGAACGCCGGCCTCCAAGCTATCGATCAAGCGCTCCTGTACGGCGATAATCTCTATGTCGTCGACCATACCAGTGGAGCTATTTACAAAAACAGTGGTGACGCCAGTGGTAGCAAATTTGGTAACGGAACAGTCTGGCTACAAGATCAATCACTGGTTGCCAAGACCCAAAGTATTACTATCGACGGCAATATCTGGCTCATCGATGATCAAGGTACTATTGTGAAGCTATTCAAAGGCCAACGCCAGTCATTTGACTATCAGCGTCCTCTCCCCACCTTCGGTGCTGG
>CAZPQR010000064.1:0-1739 GCA_964588865.1 uncultured Gammaproteobacteria bacterium | reverse complement strand
CGGACTCCGGGACCCGGATAGCGGGTACCCCTTCTACAACCTCCCCAACAACACATACATCACCAGTCCCAAGAACACGGTTTGCAACAGCAAGCCGTTTTGTAATGAAAATTTGAAACCATAACGACGTAGGAAGAAACCATGGATCCGATGATGAACACCGTTGATGACTGCTACCAGCTGCGCTACTGACAACGCTCGTAACAGCTTATACGAGCTAGCAATAATAATATTACGTCGAAAGAGCTGATGCAGCTCTGGAAAGGCCATAGATAAGAAATCCGGCAGCACCGCACCGAACATACCAAAAAGAATATTCATCACATTGTCGCCACGGCTCAGAGCAATCGTAGCGATGACGGCAGTAAGGAAGGCAGTAATCGTGATATCAGCTCCTGCCAACAAGATAAATTTCTTCTTATGGGATAAGATCCACTGCCCGACTTTCTCATCTCCGTGCGGTATGAAGTCCAAGAGGAAATGAGACAAGAATCCACCAACCAAGGCCATACCTGGTCCTGGAGTCTGCGTAGCCACCAGCGCCCCAAACGTTGCGTGAACAGTTAGAAACATATAGTTAATTGTAACACAAAAATAAAACTCCTCGGTACCCGTAGATACCGAGGAGGTAGAACCTTGTCAGGCCGCGACCGAGTCGGGCTGACGCCGCAGGATGCGTTGAACGTCCGGCCGCTTGAGCTTGGCCAGCGCCTTCATGCGGTAGGCATGAACCTGGTGCTCATTGACCACGATCGGATCGCCCTGATCAGCGGGCTTCTGCAACAGAGCCACAATCGCCCTGTTGGTCTGGGACTCATTGTCTTCCGGGAACTCGTCACCGTGCTGATACCAGAGCAGCATGACCAGCTTCTCACGCCGAGTCAGCGATTTGAACGCCTCTTCGAGATTCACCAGGAGCGCCGGCGCGTCGAAATTGACCCACCTGGGAGTCGAGTCCATAAGAAAACGTTCCCAGGCCTGCTCAGTCAACGTCCTGTCCCTCCGTCAATTCGGGTTGAGGGTTTTCCTGCGAGTGGTGATTCGCAGGAACGGTTACTGTGGTGAACTCCTCTTCGTGAGGCAGACCACCACTGTAGATCAGGGTTACTGCTTCGTGTCCTTCCTTGAATGCTGACATATCCGCCCTGTAGCAAAAGTTACCACGAACCTCGTGGCCAGGTGCGATCGGTTAGATCGCTCAAACTGTATGATGAATGGATCATCAAATTGCAAAGAACGAGAAAAGTATTAAATCATGATGGGTGATAAATGTCAATAACAAAAAATACCCCGTCGTTTCCGACAGGGTATTTCTTCGGTAAATTGATCGTTATTTGAGGGTAACGGTAGCACCAGCAGCTTCCAAAGCCTTCTTCATGGCTTCAGCATCAGCCTTAGCAACACCTTCCTTGATAACCTTAGGGGCGCCATCAACCAAATCCTTAGCTTCCTTCAAACCGAGTTGAGTAGCTTCACGGACGGCTTTGATGACACCAATCTTGTTGTCGCCAGCGGCGGTCAACTCGATGGTGAATGAAGATTTCTCTTCAGCAGCTTCAGCTGCACCGGCACCAGCAGCTGGCATAGCACCCATCATCATAGGAGCAGCAGCTGAGACACCAAACTTCTCTTCTAGAACTTTCACTAATTCAGAAAGGTCTAGGACCGACATCTTTTCAATCTCGCTTACGATGGATTGAAACTTAGCCGGGACTTCAATGACTTTTTCTTCGGACATA
>CAZPQR010000063.1:2190-4259 GCA_964588865.1 uncultured Gammaproteobacteria bacterium | reverse complement strand
AACTCATCACGACAAAGCTCTGAATCTGTAGCGATGGTAACAGTTACAGGGCCTATTGGGACCGTCATAGTTACCTTAGACATTTGTCGCTCCCTCCTTCATGACCGACAATCATCCAGCTCGATCTCAAAACCAAGCGCATCACAGATCGTCTTCAGCTTCAAGCAAGTTTGTAGAAGCTTATCTGAAGGCACTCGAAAAATAATCCATGAGTCATCAGGGACAAACCTAACTGATGACTCCGCACTTGTCAGTTGAGCGACAACTTTCTGGGCAATAGACTCGGGCGGTCCAATCTGAATGTGCATGAAAGGTCCTGATACTTTCATCCTGTCTGCCATAACACCTCCCTTAGGTCAGAAGCTCGCCTTCTCCAACCACCCGCATTCCTTCGGCTTGAATCACCTCCAGATTGCGATCAGTCGAAATACGCTTCAAGGCTGAAGTGACATTCTCCACATCATCCGGTGACACCAAGATTAGCAAGCCACCGATAGTGCGATAGACAACGGCGGTGAGGCTGGCGTTGCGGATAGCAGCGATCCAATCCTTGTGCTTACCGCTTCCCGATGGTAACGAAACATGAAGTATGACGAACTGCCCTGGCCTGATAGAAACGATCACTTGCTGCATCTCCTACCTCCTGTGGAATATAAAAGATCATGCCTTGTTGGCTTTCGACCGAAGCCTAACAATCGAGTATAGTATTGTCAAATATTGCCGGTGATGTTAGATTGGTTCTGCTCACGGGCATTTAGCTCAGCTGGTTAGAGCGTTGCATTCACATTGCAAAGGTCGCTGGTTCGAGTCCAGCAATGCCCACCATAAAAACTACCGTAGGTAGTTTTCTTTTTGTCCTCTAATTTTGACTTTGGCATTTTGCATTTTTAATTTCAAAAAAACTCCCGCCCCGCTCACCATCTCTCGTGTAGAGAAATGGGAGCAGGACGGGAATCAGGACTAGCGACCGCGCGAGGCAGTCGAACGTCCACGTGCCGGATGATTGTATTCCGGCAGGTTGGAAATCACGCCATGACTGTTGACGGTTTGCATGGGCTTCATCTGCCCACACTCACCGCACCGGTCATGGTTGCGAAACCCCTTGGTCGGAACCAGCACTCTGTGCTTGATCCGACCGCAGGTGCTGCAGCAGCCCTGCAGCTCACGAGACAACCTGACGAACCACTTGAACAGGCGGTTCATGTCTCCTCCTAGTTGGAGCTGGCGGTAGCCATGTATCCAGGAAGACTGACCTGGACCATGGTGTTGTCCTTGTCGAAGTACCACAGTTTGGCGACCCTTCCGTCGGAATACAGGACAAGATCGCCAGCCTTATGCTCCATCATCTGAACTGGATCGAGTTGACCCGTGGAGAATTCCGCCGCCAGAATCGCCGGCTCTTGCCCACCGACCTTAGCCAGGTCAATCTTATTCTCGTCCATGTAGAACGAGAGATCGATGGCGTCGGGCAGATCCATGTTCGGCTTGCTGGCCTGTGCGGCCGGGATGACCTTAGTGACCAGACTCACATTGTGATGCATCGCCCAGTCATTGAAGATGGGCGGGAAAAGCTTCGCCGCCAGTAGGACGACCACGAAAACGATGATACCAACCTTGAGAAGATTCTTAAGCTTCTTCATAAGCGCAACCTCCATGTAGTGCCTCATAATGAGGCTGTAAAGGAACGAGCGGAACTTATCTATTCTAACTGCAACCTGCCTACTAGGGAAGTCAGCCTATATTTAGGAGGGTAAATACCGGCTAAACGCCTAGCAGACAGATGGCAGCTAAAATAGCCTAATATAGTATAGTATCATATATTGGCAATATTGTCAATAGTTACCTCCAACTCGCTCTGGGGTAGCCACTCACCCTTAAATCAGGTAGACTCTCTAAGCCAGTATGTCTATCACCAAAGTAAATGGCCTACTCCACTATAACTCGGTAGGTCGCTGGCTCACCCGTCTTATTGGAGACGAGTCCAAGCACAACCTACTCACTCCCCTGGCACAGGATCACCGGGCGATTTTGTATTTGGCTGACAGTGACCGCGAAGTCAAGAATCTAGC
>CAZPQR010000063.1:0-2090 GCA_964588865.1 uncultured Gammaproteobacteria bacterium | reverse complement strand
CTCCCTGTAACACTTTCCAAATCATCAACGCTGTTTCGAGATTATGTCGGCGCTGATCTTCTCTTGGTAGGCGAACAAGATTTCGGTACTGATGAGCAGATAGTACTGACTAATTTTGATCGTTCATCGGGCATTAATTTCCACCAAGTCTGGCCAGATATGTCAGGAGTCAATCCGGCCGAAGCGCTCAAGAAGATCCAAGCTCTGACTGACTTCCAAGGTTACTGGTTAACCCGTCAACCGGAACAAGCTCAAACAGTTATTACTGAACATCAGCTGCCGCTACAACTAATTCACTTGCAACCCAACGTTCTACAAACTCCTCCTGGCTGGATTGATCACAACGAGAAATTAGTGGTCATCAATGATAGTCATCTCTTACCCCATCAGGCCTCCACACGCACCAAACGGGCCTTCTTGACGGAGATTGCTATCGGAGACCTGATAGTTCACCGTGATCACGGAGTCGGCCGTCTCGACTCGATTACCACCATTCCGGTTAACGGACGTCCGCGAGAATATCTCGTGTTGGCCTACGCCAATAATGACAAGATCTACCTACCGACTGACCAAGCCGGCAAAATTAGTAAATACGTCGGTAGTCCCAATCCCAAGATTTCTCGACTGTCCTCGGACACATCCTGGATTTCTGGCGTCAAGAAAATCAAAGCCGAGACGTGGCAATTGGCTTTGGCCTTGCTCAATACCGAAGCGCGGAGACGACTAACCTTCACCGCACCTCTGGTAGGTAGTGCCGAAGAGCAAGCTGTGGCCGATGATTTCCCCTATCAAGAAACTGCCTCTCAACTACGTACCTTACAAGAAGTGCTCGACGACCTAGCCAAAGATTACCCGACTGAACGTTTGGTCTGTGGCGACGTTGGTTTCGGCAAAACCGAAATAGCACTCCGGGCTTCTTGGCGTGTAGCTTTGAACAAAGGCCAAGCAGCTATCATCTGTCCGACGACCCTCCTGGCTCAACAACATTACGATACGTTCAAAGAACGACTGGAGAAATATGGCGCCTCGGTTGCCCTGCTATCACGCTGGCAGACTGACAAAGAGCAAGAAGCTGTGATTGAGAAAATAAGAAACGGCACCGTTGATATTGTCATCGGCACTCATCGTGCACTATCGGCAGATGTCCGTTTCGCTAATCTGCGACTTCTGATCATCGATGAAGAACAAAATTTCGGCGTCAAAGATAAAGAAAAATTGAAAAAGATCGCCACGCATTTACATATTTTAAGTTTATCGGCTACTCCGATCCCGCGTACCCTACACCTAGCTATGTCCCAGCTGCGTGGTATTAGTTTACTGACAGAACCACCAATTGGACGACAGTCGATTATCACCGAAGTGCATCACTGGGATGCCGAATTGGTACGCCAAGCTTTGACCCGAGAGTTAGATCGTCAGGGACAAGCCTATTATCTTCACAACAAAGTTGAAACTATCGATCTAGCGCGGCAACAAATCCAAGAATTGATGCCGTCAGCACGTATCGCTGTAGCTCATGGTCAGATGGATGATCATCAGTTAGCTTCGACCATGCATGCTTTCGACACTGGTGAGATCGACATCTTGGTCTGTTCTACTATCATAGCCAATGGTTTGGATCTGCCGCGGGTCAATACCATCATTGTCACCGATAGCGTCAACTTCGGCTTGGGCCAATTACATCAGCTACGTGGTCGTGTCGGACGCGGAAACACACAGGCCTATTGTCTTTTGTTATACAAAGAACAACGCCTGCACGGTGAAGCCTTGGAACGATTGAAGACTTTGGAAAGTGAAAGCGATCTCGGGGCTGGGTTCAAAATTGCTAGTCGCGATATGGAGTTACGCGGGGTCGGTCATATCCTCGGCCGTAAACAACATGGTCACGTGACGACACTGGGTTTGAATTTGTTTGAAGAGCTACTCAACGAAGCCATCGAAGAATTACGTTCTGGCCAAGCAGCCCATTGGCGGGAGATCGATATTGATTTGCCACTGCAAGAATCCGAAGAAGAACACATCTTTGCCTCGACGCAAGAGAAGATTCATTTCTGGCAGAAAATTTCTTGGATCCGCACGATCGAAGAGCT
>CAZPQR010000062.1:0-4291 GCA_964588865.1 uncultured Gammaproteobacteria bacterium | reverse complement strand
ACCGTCAGCAGAGAAATGCAGCAGGAGCTTTCCTTTGTCGGCAGAAGCAATCGAACTATTCGTGAAAAAGATGAAAAGAACAACCATCACAAGGCGGAACATGGGTACCTCCTGGGGGTTAGGGTCGCCTAATAAATAACAGTTTATTGAAATTATGTCAATCAGCTAGTTGTTATCATTGACTGAGTGCGATTGACATTTTATAAAATAATGCTAGAGTATATTCTATGATTGTTACAAGAAGCAATCATAGATCTTAAAAAAGTAAGTCATAACGAATGGCAGAAAAAGACTTGGAATTTCTAGAGTATGTGGTTAAGACTCTAGTTGATAATCCTAATGACGTCAGCATCGACCGTACGGTTGATGAAATGGGCGTCCTCCTAACCCTGAAAGTTAACCCGACCGACATGGGCCAGATCATTGGTCGTGAAGGTCAGACTGCTCGCTCTCTCAGAACATTGCTACGCGTCGTCGGAGCCAAGAATAACTCCCGCGTCAATCTGAAGATCTATGAACCAGAAGGTTCACGCAGAATGCCAGAAGCACCAGCTACCAACGATGCTGGTATGGAAGATCTGAAATTATAATCTCCATCTAATTCAAAAGCTATCGATCTCGGTCGGTAGCTTTTGTTATACCTCGCTGTTATACTAATGCCATGAAATTATCTCCCCGCGCACAATTTGCCTTAGCCATCGCTGAAGAAGCAGGACGTTTGTTGATACAGGAAGCGACCAAAATTCAACAGTCCAAAAGCGGCTCACGGCATATTACTCAGAAACAAAATAACGTCACGAACGGTCTCGAAGTTGTCACTTCAGTCGATCGATTGCTCGACAACTATATTATCCAATCTATCCGGAAACAATACCCTCATGACTTCCTGCTGACAGAAGAGTCTTATAAGGAAACCAGCAGTACCAAACGTGTAAAGCAGAAATCTGTCTGGATTATAGATCCTATCGATGGCACCAAAGATTTTTCGCAATTTCTCTTGGGCCGAGCCACCAAAAAACGTCAACATAGCTTCTCGATTTGCATTGCTTGGGCACGCGCTGGTGAATTACAGTTAGGCGTAGTGTATGCTCCTGTACTTCAAGAAGTCTGGGTGGCAGAGAAACATCGCGGCACGTGGTATCGAAAGAATAATAGATCGTGGATTAAGCTGAAAATGCAAGCCACGACCAAGACAGCTATTACTATTGGTCTTAATTCGCATGAACGTGTAATCAAAGAAAACCTCTACCGTTTCCCTGGCCAAAATTTCGTCTTTCCTAGCTCACTAGCTTATCGAATTGCAGCTACAACCGTCGATCATCACCAAGCTCTGATTTCATTTCGTGGTGGCAGCAAAGAATGGGACGTGGCTGCGGCCGATATTATCGTGCGTGAAGCTGGCGGCAGACTACAAGATTCGTGGGGCCGGCAGCTGCATTACAACAAGCCCGATCTCGTCAATCATACGATGTTAATTGCCGGCCATCCGAGCACCATCAAACGATTATTACCCCAAGTTCAACAATTCTCTGTTGCCTTCGTTGGTAGTATCAGTCACTCCACCCCGCTGTATCCCGACGGTGTACGAGAACGTTTCGGTGGTGGCGTCATCTATGGTGCTGAGACAGCCAAGAAATTAGGACTTGATGTACGCGTCGCTACCATTGGCGCTAACGATATTCAAGGTGGTGTCAGACAGTTATTAGCTCAAGGGATCAAGGTTTCTCGAGCCAAACGAAAGAGTAGCAATAATTTCTCCAATGATTACACCGGGCCCAAGAGAGTCCTACGCATGTCATCAATCTTAGAGGCGAGCTTAACCGCATCGGAATTGAGCCGAACACTTAATTCAGTCAATGGTCTGATCCTGAATCCCATCTTCCAAGAAGTGACTCCCGACGCCATTCCAAACCAACGTTTATTCCCCGTGTTCCTCGATATCCAAGGTCTGACACGCAAAGTCAAACTAACCAAGGACGGCTATTACCATTTGGTTGATCACCGCTGGAAGGGATGGAAACAGTGGAGTAATAAAGTTGATATTCTTCGTCTTAGCGATGAAGATATCGAGCACATGTACTTCCCAGCAGCTTGTAAATCATTGAGACAGAAAATGCTGCACCTAACCCAACATGGTTTCCCATTGGTAGTACTTACTCAAGGTTCACAAGCAACACTTGTCGCCACAGCAACCAAATTCTTCACCGTACCAACCTACCACGTTAAAGCAATTGATACTGGTGGGGCGGGTGATAGCTTCAACGCTGGATTTATGACTGGCTATTTGTATCATCGTGATCCGGTGGTAGCCGCTGCCTTCGGCAATGCCACTGCCAGCTACAAAGTTTCTGGTAAGGGAACGAGTGCGGTACCTGATATTGATACTATTACCAAACGTGCTATCGTGATACTGAAGAAAATCAACTATGCGTTTTGACCTCCTCACTATCTTCCCCCACTCGCTGGATTCTTATTTCCAAGAATCAATTCTTAAACGTGCCCAAGCCAAGAAATTGATCACTATCAAGACGCACGACATCCGCCAGGCAGCTCGTGACAAACATCATAAAGTGGACGATACCCCTTATGGTGGTGGTGCCGGCATGGTGATGAAAGTTGATGTCGTACACAAAGCCTTACAGAAAATCTACCGTGCCAAAAATAAATCCACTCGCATAATCCTCCTCGCTCCCCGCGGCACCTTCTTCAACCAGAAAGAAGCTAAGCGTCTAGCCAAATACAAACGTTTAATTTTCCTTTCTGGTCATTATGAAGCCATTGACGCTCGTATCGAAAAATACGTTGATGAAATTATTTCTATCGGCCCGTATGTACTGACGGGAGGAGAGTTACCAGCCGCGGTCATCATCGATACCGTAGCCAGATTGATCCCTGGCGTGGTGGGCAAAGAAGCCTCTGTCAGCGATGAATCCTATGAAACCATTCAAGACAATCAGACTACTATCGAATACCCACACTATACTCGGCCCGAAGTGTATCGCGGCCAGCGAGTTCCCGCTGTTCTCTTGTCCGGCGATCATCAGAAGATAGCTACCTGGCGCAAGCAACAAAAGAAATCCATCAGCCTCCAACATGACTAAGCGGAACTATCTACTACCCGCACTAACCGTCATACTTCTGACGGTTCTTTTGTTGACTACCAAAGTTGTCTACAGCTCGGCCAATGATCTATCACGCCTTTTCACCGTACGTTCAGTCGTCGATCATCGCAGCCTTATCATTTACCACACCACCCAGCGACAATATGCTGACACGATCTACCTTCCGGATAGGGGTTGGTACTCTGACAAACCACCGCTTATGTCTCTAATTGCTGCGGCAGCTTTCTGGTTACTACGATTCGTTAGGCTATTGCACGACCCTGTGCTAACTCCCAGTGCTAATGCCAATTATTTTGTTCTCACACTTCTGCTGGCAGCGCTTCCTTATCTATTGATAACTCGTCTCTGGCAGCGACTAGTTTCTAGTTTCCAGTTTCCTCATTCCTGGCGACTCTTCTGGTTGATAATTGGTTGTTACGGCACATTGCTCTTTCCCTTTGCTACAGTTTTCAATAATCATGTGCTTACTGCTGCAATTGCCTTGGTGACCTTCTACTGGTTACTACGATCACCACTTACTCCCAAAATTATTATTGGCATTGGTTTGCTGGTAGGAATAATACCTGCCATCGATGTACCGTTCGGCACGATCTGGCTCATAATGATCACTGCGCTTCTCTGGCCTCAGATCCGTTGTCATCCCTGGCCTTATCTCACAGCTCTCATCCCTGGCATCATACTTACGCTCTATCTCAATTGGTTGACGAGCGGCAGCATCTTGCCGATGTACCTTGTGGCCAAAGATTTTCTCAGCCTCCCAGAAAATAACTGGCGAACGGATCTCACACTGCAGTCGCCAATGACTGTGATCTATAATTTCTGGCGCGCGCTATGGGGCTGGAGTAAAGGACTTTTCATCTATACTCCCATCTTGCTACTCGGGTTCTGGGCTCTCCTTCGTAACGGAGCATCCAAACTGAGTCACTACCAGAGACAAGTCCTCTTCTGGGGCAGTGTCACCTACCTCGTCGGAGTTGTAGCTATTACTAATGACTTAGGCGGGGCTTCTTACGGCTTACGCTGGAGCCTCCCTTTGGTCCCTATCTGGCTCTGGGCAGCTGTAGAATACTGGCCTCAGCTCCCAACTCGTCAACGCTATATCTGGGCAATTATTGGGCTTTTCTCGCTCTATATGGCTTTGGGTGGCCTCATCGACCCCTGGCGCTCCG
>CAZPQR010000061.1:0-4378 GCA_964588865.1 uncultured Gammaproteobacteria bacterium | reverse complement strand
TGAAATAGCGTACTGTTCATAGTTGTATTAGATGGTAGTCTCTCATATATGACCGAACAAACAGACGAAGAAATCGCTAAAGCCGTTCAAGGCGGTAATATTGAAGCTTTTGGGTTATTGGTGGCGCGCTATGAAGCCAAGATGACTCGCTACGCCCGCAAGTTCCTCTTCGATGGAGAAGATGTGCGGGACATCGTACAAGAGGTTTTCATCAAGGCCTACGTCAATATCAAAAGCCTCGATACCAGTCGGCGTTTCTCGCCTTGGATTTATCGCATCGCTCATAATGAGTTTATCAACGCCATCAAGAAGAAGGGCCGCGATAAATCTACTCCTTTTGATTTTGATCTCTTATTTCCTCATCCAGTAGCTCGCGAAACAGCTGACCGTGACGCCACGGTTAATGAGTTGCGGCGTATGCTTGATCAATGCTTGGATCAGTTGGACGCGAAATACCGTGAGCCATTGGTATTGTATTATTTTGAAGAAATGGAGTACGGTGAGATTGCCGAAATTTTGAAGATTCCGATCTCTACCGTCGGTATTCGTTTGCGACGCGGTAAGCTACAATTACAGAAATTAGTGTCAGCTTTAGAAAAGCCAGTATGAACCAACAACCCCAATCACTTCAGGAGCAAATCCTACAATCAATCCAAGAAGGCCATATCGATATGAAGCCGCGCTGGCATTTCGTCTTGCGTACTACATTAGTCGCCGTCGGTACGATGTTAGTTGGTTGTGCGGTGTTATATCTCGTTAGTTTTATTTTCTTTATGATGCGTCAGACAGGGGTCTGGTTCGTGCCGGCCTTTGGTCTGGCTGGGTGGTATCGCTTCCTCTTCGCTTTGCCTTGGCTCTTGATCGGCTTGGCACTAGTATTTGTAGTAGTTTTGGAATTAATGGTTCGCCATTATGCTTTTGCTTATCGTCGGCCACTGTTATTCACTACGATTGGTATTTTGGCTTTGATATTTTTCGGTGGTTTGATCGTCGCTCGCACCACGCCATTACATCGTGAATTATTGCGCGAAGCTGAAGGTGGCAAATTACCTTTTGCTGGTCCGGTATATCGACAGTTTGGCCGACAGCGATTCCCTGATATTCGTCCTGGTATCATCTTGGCTACTAGTACACAGGGTTGTCTGATGCAGGATCCGACAGGCGAACTGTTTCGGGTGTTGATCACGCCACACACGCGTTTGCCGCTGGGCGCTGATTTCGCCATTGGAGATCGTATCGTCGTCTTTGGGCCACAGAAGGGAGACATCATAGATGCTCTGGGTTTACAAGAAATTGGTGACTAGAAATATTTTGATTGTAATATTGTAGTACTAGATAGAGAGAGTCCGAGGCTCTAAAACTGAATCAATTTCCTATTGAGCTGCTACTGCAGGATCATGAGAGGCACTGTGGTATCAGCGGATTAAGGGAGTTATTTCAGTTGGAGATGGCTCTCTTTTTTGTTTGTGAAATAACTGTATCAGGACAACTGTAGTAAGCTATGTACCCACTGTCACGCCGGTACCGACGCGTGCCTCTCGGCGTTATGTGACAGCGGTCAAACTAAGCATTAAGCCAAAAGACAATGAAATACAATAAGATGTTAACCTACGCTATCTTACCAGCCATGCTCGGTATTGGTGTCATGGGCGCCAATATCGCCTCGGCCCACGGTATGATGGGTTTCGGTGTTAGTAGCTCGTTGACTCCCGATGAGATCGCGACACGTCAACAAACTATGTTCCAGAATGAAGCGACAGTATTGGGATTGACCGTCGATCAAGTGAAAGAAGCGTGGTCACAGGGCAAGACTATGCAACAGATTATCCAAGATTACAAATTAGACCAGACTCAGATTCAGACACGTCTGAAAGATGCTGCCATTGCCAGAGAGAAGACTCAATTACAGACGCTCGTTGATAAGGGTATCATTACCCAAGCGCAAGCTGATGCTCGCGTCAAAGTAATGCAGACTCGCATGACCAACGGCAAAGGCAAGATGGGTAAAGGCATGATGCGGGGAGAGTGGTTCTAACTAACAGTTAGCACATAGTTTAAAACCTTGAGTTTCTACTCAAGGTTTTAAAATTGTTTGCGCGTCAATCCATTGATTGAGGTCGCTTTGTTTTTGGACATAGCCTTTCAATTCAATAGCACTGCCACGGTGAATACCAAGGTGGAGGTGTTTGCGTTCGCCATCTGTTTCTGTGCTGTAGCCTTGACCGAGGTGACCAATACCTTGTTGGGACGTAAGTGTATCGCCGACTTTGGCGGTGACGCTCTTGATGGCCAAATGACCATAAAGCACCGTTATGGGTTGATCATTATACTGACAGCTCTGAATGAGTACGCCACCGTAGCCACTGACGACTCGTTTCAGAAGCACCTTACCATCACAGATGGAGGAGATAGCTATGACTGTATCCTTTTCATCTGTAGTTGTCTCGAAATCAGTACCGGTATGATAGCCGCTAAATTTCTCTGGTTGTACCGGTGAATTGGTGGGAGAAACTTTGATGCCAAACGGTTTCTTGGTAATGCGTTCGGAAGGCTTGTTGATTGGCCAAGCGAAGCTGTTACCAATAGTTGGTGCCGTTGAGGTAGTAACTATCGGTGCTGAAGGTATTGACAGTAATGACTTGGGTTGTGGCTTGATAAGCCAGATAGTGAATAAAACTAAGATGGCACAACCTAAAATGAAAATATTTCTTTGGGTCATAAATAGTCTTTGTACTTAATGTACCAGACAATGTGAACGTGGTAAAATGAAGCTATGAAATCAATAGAAGAATATCGACAGCTTCGAGATCAGACGGTTGAATATTTACGGTCAAAGAACAAAGTTTTATTTGTTACTACTTCCAACCGTTGGAACGGGGAAGCAGGTGGAGAGCTACCCAAAAGTACCCGTCTAGCGATTGATATATCCCGTCGTGTCGGTTTGGAGAAAGTAGAAATTATTGACGTGACTAAATTGAAAATTTACCCTTGCGAAGGTAATGTCTCGACCAAAGGCGGTAATGTCTGCGGTGTAGCAGCAGCCGCGCTTAATGATAAGGAGAAGAATCCTTCTGGTTATCATCGCTGTTATGCTAGCGTCAATAATCCTGATGATGAGTTATGGAAGCTCAGCAAGAGTTTATTTCAGTCACAGGCGGTGGTATTTTTCGGTTCGGTTCGTTGGGGGCAGATGAACTCCTTTTATCAACGTCTGATCGAACGACTGACCTGGATTGAGAATCGACATTTCGCTTTGGGCGAATCCAATTTAGTTGAGCAGATTGCTGCTGGTATCATTGTCACGGGGCATAATTGGAATGGGGAGCAGGTGATCGCTACTCAGAAAGATGTCCTGAAATACTATGGTTTCCTGGAGGCGCCGGAGCTCTGTTGGAATTGGCAGTTTACTGATACTATAGAGGATGAAAGTTTGGAGTCTTACACGCAAGCTGGCGTGCAATTTGAGAAAACATTTTTTACTTCATAAATGAAATTATTTGTCATTGTCGCTATTATAGCTAGTCTGATAGTCGCTACTCCAGTTATGGCTGCGACGACCAGCAAGACAGCCGCGCCACCTGTAGCAGCCAAGAAAGTAACCACACCGGCCAAGAAGACGGTGACTAAGACCGTGGCCAAGAAAAAAGTAGTTAAGAAGGTTGACCCCAATACCTTGGTGACCTATATCAAATTACAGGACGGTAAATTGGTTTCTAGTTATCAAGCGGATAAGGTGTTACCACCAGCTTCGATGACTAAGCTGATGACGGCTTTGGTAATCTTGGATCAGAATCCTGATTGGTCCAAGAAAATTACCATCACCCAAGAGTACCTAGATTATCCTAAAATTTTTGTCGGTAATGATGCTACTAGCGAAGTCAAATTCAAACTGGGAGATACGGTGTCTGTCTATGATCTATGGGTGGCTATGCTCGTCGCCTCATCCAATCAATCGGCCCGAGCCTTGGTTGATGCCGTCGGTGTACCGTATGATACGTTTTTGCTCAAGATGAATCAGAAGGCCAAAGACTTAGGGCTGAAGAAAACTATTTTCAAAGACGTGGCTGGCTTAAGTGAGAATACGGTAACCACCGCTCGTGAGATGGCGGTTATTGCTGATGCGGCTTTCAGCCAGTCAGCCATACTACGAGCTAGTCAGGTGCATAATTATACTATTGTGGCTACAACGGCTGACGGGCTGTGGCACTCAATCGCAGTAACGGATCGAAATTATAGTTTGCAGGCTTTCGCACCTGATGCGGCCAAAGTTGGTTTCTTGGTGGAGGCGCAGCGTACTGTTTCTATCAAGAAAGGCAACGCTATTGTCGTAGTAATGCACGCCATGAGTATGGCCCAGCGTAATAGTATTTTGCAGAAG
>CAZPQR010000060.1:0-4431 GCA_964588865.1 uncultured Gammaproteobacteria bacterium | reverse complement strand
TTAGTACAATTGGCGAATTAGCCTTGCACGTTCTTTCTAACTCCAGGAGGCGGTATGATGGAAATCATCGAAGGCGGTAGTGGTCCCCGAGTCCTGATAATTGAGGACAACAAATCTCTGGCCAAGGTCTGGCTGATGGATACCGGCGGTGCCCATCTGACGATCGTTACCACTGTGAACGAAGCGCGACGTCAGATTGACCACTGGCTGGAAGAATTCGTAGCCATCTTCGTCGATGGACGACTCGAAGTCTGCTCCTGTGACCCACCGGATACTCTGGGATTGATCCAGCACATCTGCGAACAAGGGTTCACTGGTCCACTCGTGGCTATCTCCAATGATGATCAAGTTCGTGAGCAGCAATTGGCAGCTGGCTGCAACGACAGCTGCACCAAAGAAGTTCTCACTGACAAAATTCGTCTCCTCCTTGCAGAAACCCCATCGAGCTAAGCTCGATGGGGTTTTTATTTTCACCTGGATGAATGACTTTTTACTTTGAACTTATACTTACATCAAGACATCACTCTATTAATCCAAATCGTCCATAACCAAATACTTGTGCTGCATAAATCAATACCACCGTAATCAATAATATATATTGTACTTTCTTTCTATAGTCTTTTGGTATAGCCAGGAGCAAACTCAACAAGATAGCTTTAATAAAAAAGATGAATAGGATCGCTCCAGCAAACACAGCAAACATCAGCAGACCATATCCTCCGACACCTCCCGCCCCAGCTCGCAGCAATAAAAAGAAAACAATAACACCGATAACTATCACAAAAAGCAAAAATTTGAGGATAAATTTCCACAAAGCTTTCAATACATTACCTCCTATATTCTGCTTAGCATACATATATGCAAGCGGACTCGTCACGATCACAGTACCCAATGCGATCCAAAGACCGTACAGGAGCATTCCCACCGCCTTCGATCCTTGTAAGGCTGGACCATAGCCCAACAACATCTGCCACCAAACCATACTAGCTAGGGCACTGAAAGCCACACTCAACCAAAAGGCTGACCAGTCAACCTTCGTTGATTTGGGTTGCGGTACTTGGTTAATTACTGGATATTCATTCATAATCTCTTATCTTCGCTTCTTAGATCTCATGGCGTTTAAGGCGATGGATGTCTTAATCACCGTATCAGGATTAAGCGAGATACTGTCGATCCTTTCGTGCATCAAAAACTTGGCGAATTCAGGGAAGTCTGATGGTGCTTGACCGCAGATACCGATCTTAGTCTTGGTTTCTTTGGCTGAGCGGATCACATTACGAATCAAAGTCTTGACCGCTTCGTTATTCTCATCATAAACCGAAGCTACCAATTCCGAGTCACGATCGACACCAAGTGTCAGCTGAGTCAGATCGTTGGAACCGATAGAGAAACCGTCAAAGATTTTGGCAAACTCTTTGGCCAGGATAACATTGGAAGGAATCTCTACCATGACATAGATTTCCAAACCGTCTTTGCCACGAACCAAACCTTCTTCTTTCATCAAAGCTTGAACTTTCTTGCCTTCTTCAATGGTACGACAGAACGGCACCATGATTTTCAAATTCTTCAAGCCCATAACATCGCGTACGCGACGGAGAGCTTTGAGTTCCAATCTGAAAGCTGGGATATAGGCCGGTGTGTAGTAGCGAGAAGCACCGCGCCAACCAATCATCGGATTGCGCTCCTCGGGCTCGAACTCTCGTCCACCGATCAGCTCGGAATATTCATTACTACGGAAATCGGCCAATCGGATGATGACATCTTTGGGATAGAAAGCTGCCGCGATACGACCGATGCCTTGAGCCAAACGTTCGATGTAGTAATTGGTTTTGGAACTATAGCCAGACGTCAGCTTCTCGATCTCGGCTTTGGCCTTCTGATCTTTCAAACGGTTGAAGTGAATTAATGCCAAAGGATGAATCTTAATGAAGTTATTGATGATGAGTTCTTCTCGAGCCAAACCAACACCGGCATTAGGGATGAAGCTCTGGACGAAAGCCTGATCCGGATCACCGATATTCATCATGATCTTGGTTTTGGTCGGGAGTTTGAAACGCTTGAGGTTAACGTTCTTAACTTCATATTTGAGGATACCACTATAGACGTTGCCGCGCTCTCCTTCAGCACAGGAGACCGTCACTTTCTGTCCTTGTTTCAATTTGGCAGTAGCTATCTTGGTACCGACGATACACGGGATGCCCATTTCACGCGAGACAATAGCAGCATGACAGGTACGTCCACCGGAGTCGGTGACGATAGCTGAAGCTTTCTTCATGATAGGCTCCCAATCAGGATCAGTCATCTTGGTTACCAAGACATCACCATCTTTGAACTTGTTGATCTGCTTAACATCTTTGATCAGACTAACCTTACCACTACCGATACGCTCACCTACTGAAGCGCCCTGCAAGATTAATTTACCTTTCTGTTGCAGTGAATAGGTAGAGAGACTCGTGAGATCCATTCGAGACTTCACTGTTTCTGGACGAGCTTGAACGATATACAGTTGACCCGTCAATCCGTCTTTGGCCCATTCCATATCCATCGGCTTCTTGTAATGTCGTTCGACAATCATGGCCCAACGAGCTAATTGCAAAACTTCTTTATCAGTCAACACAAATTTCAAGCGATCTTCCTCGGAAACAGCCACGCCTACAGTGTCACGTCCATCTTTGCCATAAATTAATTTACGCTCTTTGCTACCGCGTGTCTTGCCAACGATCGGCTCATAGCCTTCATCCAATTTCTTGGAGTAGACATAGTATTCATCTGGAGTGACATACCCCTGGACAATATATTCGCCCAAGCCGTAGACAGCGTTGATCAACACCGCATCTTGGAAACCAGATTCAGTATCAATGGAGAACATGACGCCACTGGCCGCTTTGTCGGAGCGAACCATCTTCTGTACCGTAACTGATAAGGAAATAGCAAACTGGCTGAAATGTTTATCTTGGCGATAGGATATGGCCCGCGCAGTGAACAATGAAGCCATACACTTCTTAACCGCAATTAATAAATCCTTCTCGCCACGAATATTTAAATAAGTTTCCTGTTGGCCAGCGAAAGAAGCATCGGGTAGATCTTCAGCCGTAGCAGAAGAACGAACAGCCACGTCGGTATTGGGTACACGGAATTCTCGGGATAGACGGTGATAATTGGTCAGGATCTCGGCTTTCAAATCTTCTGGTAATTCGACATTCAAAATAGCAGCTCGCACCTCATTGCTACGCTTCTGCAAATTGGCGATATCACTAGTATTCAAACCTTTGAGCAAGGTCTTAATCGTTTTGCGCAGACCGGTTTTGTCGAGGAAATGTTCATAAGCAGCCGCGGTGATCGAGAAACCATTCGGCACTTTGACGCCTTTGGGTGTCAGGTAACGATACATCTCTCCCAAGGAGGCATTCTTACCACCAACCAGAGGAATATCCTTGATCGAAGTTTGTTTAAACCAGAGAATGAACGGTGCGTGTTTGCGAGCCATAGATTGAATCAAATAATTAATTAGGTTCTGTCATGCAGCCATTGCCCAATCCAAGGTAAATACCAATATTTACCTTCGAGACTAGCCATGACGCCTTTGAGTGATAATAAAATTGCTGCAAAGATTGGTAGGATGGCCAACGGTCCGAATAGAATCGGTGACACCAACTCGATAACCAAGAGCGCAGTCGCCTGCTTAGCATGGAACTGGATGAAATCGGAATCACGACGAAATACCAAGCCATACAGGCTCGCGATCCAGATATAACTGATGGCTGCCATGGTCTTGTTCTTCTCTACGTCTCGCAAATCTTTTTGTATTGGTTTGGGCATAGTATTAATGAGATTTAATAAACAACTTACTTCCTAACCAGGAAGCAGCTAATGACAAAATAATAGCATTGATCGGCTGACCAATGAGGTTGAAGAAAGTCCAGAAAGCCGTCAGATGAACGAAACGATTAATCGATAGCAGTGAGCCAATCAGCAAAGCGCTGACTAGATTGATAATAGTAATTTCTTTGGCCGTCATGCGCTGCCGTGCAGCCAGAAGGTAAGCCTGAAGTAAGCATAAGAAAAATATCGCTACGAGAGAAACAGTGTAGAGCAAACGCTCTGACCAATACCACGTGTTACCGACCCAAGCCAAGACACTATCAAGAATCAAGCCGACGATGACTGTACCAAGGATAGCTGCCCACCAAGGAATCATCAATGGCTGACGCGGCTTCTCGCTGACCAAAATCTCTGCCACTGGCTCGGGCGGAGTAGAATATTCCGCTACCTCCTCCTCTTGATGTAGCTCTTCTGCCATTCCTTCAGGTGAAACATAATGAACACCCGCATTATCCTCAACTTCTGCTTCCGCAGTCACTACTTCTGGCTCTGCTATCTCCTTCTCTGGCTCCATCGTTGCCTCTTCTGGTACTACTTCAGTAACAGTCG
>CAZPQR010000059.1:3585-4650 GCA_964588865.1 uncultured Gammaproteobacteria bacterium | reverse complement strand
TCAAGCCTTCGATCATCAAACGTCTGATTATCTGGTTACTGTCAGTGGCACTCATCGTGGTCGTCGGTTGGGGAGGGTACTGGCTCTATGCCAATATTATTGCTCCAGCTATGAATCGACCAGCTACCAGCGATACTCCTGCTAATACCAATACCGTCACCAATACAGCAACCAATCAACCGACAAACGATCAGCCGACAACACCAACCAATACTACCCCCACGCAAGCTACGATTGATACTGATACCGATGGACTGTCAGATGTAGAAGAGCAGTTACTCGGAACGGATATCAATAGCCAAGATAGTGACAAAGATGGATTGACTGATTATGAAGAAGTCAAAATATATGGTACCGATCCACTCAATCCTGATACTGACAATGACGGACTAACCGATCGAGAAGAAGTAATTACTTGGAAGACCAATCCCAAAAATCCTGACACCGATGGCGACGGTTTCCAGGACGGGATGGAAGTTAAGAATGGCTATAACCCTGCCGGCGGCGGTAAGATTTCGCCTGATCAATTACCAAGTAACAGTGTAACCCAATAAGTATGTTTGAACCCTTTGCCAAGAAACCAGCAGATACCAAATCAACGACCCCTGTCCCAGAGGTGGTGACTATTGAGATACCCGAAGACGCTCTGCATGTCATGCCTACACAGTATCAGGGTACTCCTGCCCCTGTTGCCAAGCGACGTCCCGTCGCCAAAGTTTCCACAGGCAGTAATCCGAACCGCAAGTTCTTCTTATTGATTGGCGGATTGGCAATTATCTTGGGTGCTATCGTGGCTGGATTTTATTTCTACGCTCAATTTTTCCCAACCACACCCTCCGCACCGACCACTCCTGATACCAACACGCAGCCAACTAATACCCAACCGACTACACCGACAGAAACTAACCCTGATATCACGACGGCAGTCGGACGCGATGCACAACGGATCAAAGATATTACGGCGCTTCAAGTTGCTTTGGCTGCCTATCAAGCTGAGTTTAAGATGTATCCCCAGATTATCTCAGCTATTCCCGCTACCTATCTGATACAAGAACCCAAAGATCC
>CAZPQR010000059.1:2360-3485 GCA_964588865.1 uncultured Gammaproteobacteria bacterium | reverse complement strand
GGTTACAAAGACGGGGACGAAGTTAGTCGTCTCTACAGTCCGTTGGCAGGAGCGGGAGCTTTCTTAAATACTTCAGGATTGGTCAAAGCTTATACCAATACCAAATTCAACTACAGCTTATGGGTAGTACAAGATTGGATTGTTCGCAGCGCTGATGATACTGATCGCGAAATTACTCTGACAGCACCAACTGGTGATACGATTGGTATCTTAGCTGAACCCAAAGATGCTAAGCAGTCTTTGGAGCAATGGTATACAGCTCGACACAGCGATGTACCAGCGGCACAGGTCCGCAAACTGCAGATTGGCGGCCTGACAGCTATCAAATCAGCAGATGGTTTAGCAGTTTATGTCACCAATGGCACAACTATCTTCTCCTTGACCTACGATCCTGCTGGTAGTGCTGTTAGTTATCCGGCGGTATTTCAGCTCTTACTCAATACCTTTAAGAGTCCGGCAACTACCTAGGTATGGAATTTATTATACATCGTGGACAAGCCAGTGAATGGCGATGGTTATCACAGTGGGGCAAGATTGCTGGTAAACATTTTCGTAATCGCCAAACCGTTTCTGTGGCCTTGATTGATAGTACTGCTATGCGCCGTCTCAATCGACAATGGCGACACAAAGACAAAGCTACCGATGTGTTATCATTTACCTTGGCAAGTTCTCGTCGCGACAGTCTATTGGGAGAATTGCTCTTATGTCGAGCAGTCGCGGCGAAGCAGGCCAAAGAGCGAGGTCATTCGGTGGAGCGCGAATTACAGATATTGACGATTCATGGTACTCTTCATCTCTTAGGCTACGATCATGAGAAGGAGAGGGAGGCGGTCAAGATGGAAGCGCTGGAGCGGAAACTGCTAGCAGAGCTGGAGCGAGTTGCCTAAAGTGCTAGTTTTTTATTATAATAAGTGCGATTAAAACGTAACTATTCATGGCTCGACCAGAAATCATCACAGGCTTAGATATTGGGACTAGTTCGGTCCGTGTTGTCGTTGGTAGTCGGGAAAGTGATGGTAGCATTCATATCTTGGGAGTCGGCGAAGCACTGTCCCAAGGAGTATCCAAAGGTAACATCACCGATGTTGAAGAGGTGGTGTCTTCGGTATCGGAAGCTTTGGAGCG
>CAZPQR010000059.1:0-2260 GCA_964588865.1 uncultured Gammaproteobacteria bacterium | reverse complement strand
GGCATGTCTGGTGTTCGTCTCGAAGCACATGCCCAGCTGATCATGGGGCTGAGCAGTCAGATCAAGAATATTTCTAAATGTGTTTACCGTACGAGTATCGACGTTGAAGGTTTTGTCTTTTCAATTTTAGCGACTGCTTCAGCTGTGTTGGACAAACGTCAAAAAGACATTGGAGTGGTAGTGGTCAATATCGGTTCGGCTACAACTTCGATGGTCGTCTACGAAGAAGGTGAAGTGCTCTATGCCGCTGTATTACCAATTGGCTCCGATCACATTACTCAAGATTTGGCCATCGGCTTGCGTACGGGACTCGATGTAGCAGAAGCGGTGAAGATTGATTTTGGTATTGTTGATCCGGAGAAAATTTCTAAACGAGAAGAAATTGATTTGAATCATTATGCTTCATCAGAGCAACCACGTACTACCGTATCGAGCAAACATGTAGCCGAGATTATCAAAGCCCGCTTAGATGAAATCTTTGAACTGATTGACAAGGAACTTCGTTCGATTGATCGCAGTGCTTCATTGCCAGCCGGTATTGTCTTGACTGGTGGGGGTGCCAAATTAGAAGGTATTGTTGAAGTGGCCAAAGAAGCACTTCGTTTGCCTGCTTTCCTCGGTAAACCGGTAATGACGCAATCAGCCATCGAAAAAATTAATGATCCACGTTATACCACCGCTTTGGGATTGGTTTACTATGCCTTGGCTGGTATGGCCAGTAACAGTGGTAAATCCTTACCGAGCTTAGGATCAGTCAAAGAAGCAGCCGGCCGCATGACTGATTGGTTCAAGAAATTATTACCCTAAGACCTTTATTTTTTCTTCTATTTTGGTTATACTAGACCATATCAATTTAAGCTTATTACATGGCCAAACGCACGGCACAAGAAGTTAAACCTCCGGTAGAAAATATCGCTAAAATTAAAGTTGTTGGAGTAGGCGGATCTGGCGGATCGGCTCTTAATCGTATGATGAGCTCCAAGGTCCGCGGGATTGAGTTTATTGCCGTGAATACAGACGCGCAAGCCCTGAATCAATCGTTGGCTCATCGCAAAGTCCAGATTGGAGTCAATACGACTCGCGGTTTGGGTGCTGGTATGGATCCTGATGTTGGTTTGCGTTCGGCGGAAGAGAACGAATCAGATTTGGCCCGCGCTATCGAAGGTGCCGATATGGTTTTCTTGACCTGTGGTATGGGTGGCGGTACAGGCACAGGCTCCATTTCCTTTATTGCTCAGTTGGCACGAGAAGCAGGAGCACTGACAGTGGCCGTTGTGACCAAGCCTTTTGGATTTGAAGGTGCCAAGCGCCGCGAAATTGCCGATGCTGGTTACGAACAGTTGTTGGATCGTGTCGATACCATCATTACCATTCCTAACGATCGGTTGTTACAAATTATCGACAAACGCACGCCACTACTAGAAGCCTTCTCCATTGTTGATGAAGTTTTGAAACAGGGCGTGCTGGGCATTTCTGAGATCATTACCATTCCTGGATTGATCAATGTTGATTTCGCTGATGTCAAAGCTATCATGGGTAATGCTGGTACCGCTCTCATGGGCATCGGTCAGGCCAGTGGAGAGAATCGTGCGATCGAAGCAGCCCGGGCTGCGATCGAGAGCCCGTTGCTGGAGTTATCGATTGAAGGTGCCAAAGGTGTCTTGTTCACGGTTGCTGGCGGACCTGACTTATCGATGCACGAAGTGCAAGAAGCAGCTGAAGTTATCACTGCCAGCGCTGACCCCAGTGCCAAAGTAATTTTCGGAACCATCATTGATGAATCATTGGGCGATCAGATCAAGATTACCGTTATTGCTACCGGATTCAAGAACCTACGTGATCGTCGAACTTTGGACGACGAGGATGAGGATACGTACCGTCCAGCCAAGACCGTCTTCACTCCGACCATGCAAGAGAAGAAAATTTTCACCAAACCCAAGATTGAGATCGAGAAGCACGAAGAACCGATTGACGAAGGCGACAAAGAGCTAGACATTCCGGCCTTCATCCGCAACAAGATGAAAAAATAAATTGAGTCTGGATTTGTAGTCGACGTGGGTGCCTACTTTCCTACCATTCTATAAACTACTGTCTGCTTCATGAACTGTCCTGTTTGTAATCATGTTGATACCAAAGTAATTGATTCCCGCATCACCTCTGATAGTATGGGGATCAGACGTCGTCGAGAATGCGTTAAGTGCGCATTCCGTTTTTCTACTCTAGAAGAAGTTGAGTTACTCGACATCATGATAGTCAAACG
>CAZPQR010000058.1:2369-4785 GCA_964588865.1 uncultured Gammaproteobacteria bacterium | reverse complement strand
TCTTGTTCTGGTCAGTACCCGACACTTTATGGAATAACTTTGTATGCAGACTAATATGAAAATATATAAAGCAGGCTTTAGTTTTATTGAAACTATTATCTACGTGGCGATTCTGAGCCTGGTGATTGTTGGAGCTGTCAGTATTAGTCTCATCGTCAAACAATCGCAGCTCAAATTTGAAGTGCATAGACGAGTAGCAAGTGATGTAAGCACCTTCATCAATAATGTTGATTTTTTGGTGCGCAATTCTGATGGTTTCGCTACTGACAATACTGGCAAAGCCTGCGAGGATTTCCATGGCGCACAGGGCTACAATAGTTATTATTTAACTTTGTATTATGGTGCTACTACTGCCAATACCATCTTACCTTATGAATGTAGCGGAGATTGGACTGCGACTACCACGGCAATCAAAATTTATTGGAATGGCACCTCGACACGAGGTTTGTACATTGACTGTTTTCGTGGATTTAACCAAGGGGCTGCTAGTAACTGCACTCTCTTAGCTGGCTATGGCGATGCTACATTTTTAATGTCGTCTGAAAAAGGCACCCGCGTCTATGATGGCGGTTTGGTCTTCGCTACCAGCACGGCTTACGGGTATCCAGCTTTGAGTACCACCATAACCATGGGCGTGCCCAATCACGGGGGACCGAGCTATTTATCTGCTACTACCACTGCCAGTTCAACATCGGCTTTCCGCGTCAAGATCAGCGATGCTCCTGCTCCTACAGAACAGGTTTGCGGTGACGGCTCGAGACAGGGGACAGAAGTTTGTGATTCAACAATAACGACGGCTTGTGCTCTAGATAGCACATATTACAAGGGTGGTTATGTAGAAGATGGGTCTACCTGTAGCGGCAAGGCCGCTTGTAATAAGAGTTGCTCTGCTTGTCTGAGTACAGCCAGTTGTGATGGTTCGAGTTGTGGTGGCTATTCTTCAGGTGGCAAATGTTGGTATCTAGGAGCTGCTGGGCAAACCTGCAATACTGTGTGTACCGGACATGGTAGTTGCGTTTCTGGTAACAGCTTTGATGACGCTTCCTGTACTGTGCTGACAGCATTGGGTGCAGACTGTACGAGCGGATGTAACATTGGGTCTAATTTTTATAATCCTCATTGGGATGGAGCTACGCCAGGTCAATGCGCTTATTCGAGTACCTTGACAGAGCGCTGTACAGCCTCGGTAGCTGGCGCTCGTCGTCTTTGTGCTTGTACTTCATAATATGGTACCAATTGAAAGAGAAAAAAATAATTCAGGTGCTATTGCCATTATTACGGTTGTGATGGTGACGATGTTGGTTTCCATTTTCGCTGTTGGTTTGGCTGTCATGAATTTAGATTATTCATTAGCTATTGGCACACAATTATTCGATCGTTCACTAGTTACTTCATCTGATGGTTGTATCGATGCTACAGTAGGGCAATTAAGTGCCTACAATGGCACTGCTAGCACCAATATTACTAACATCGGGGCAACAAATATTAATTGTAATGTCACGATTAGTTCTTCGGGTAATGAGCGCTATTTATTATCGCGAGCTACTAGCACTGTTTCTTTCATCAATAGCGTTCGTAACGCTACGACAACTATCAATGCTGCTGCCAATCCTTTGACTGTGCAGCGATTCATTGAAGAAGCAGAAGCGCCTACCAATGTTCTGGTGAGTGGAGGCAATGTCAACGTTGGATCCTCTTCGGGCTTATATGCCAGCGTGGCGGTTGATGGTAGCTTCGCCTACGTATCATATCGTGATGGTGGTAGTGGCAATAAGTTGACGGTGAGCAAAGTTAATTTAAGTACTTTTGCGGTGGATAGTAGCATCCAAAATATTAGTTCCACGGCAGCTGTCCACATGGATTCTGTAGTATATAAAGGATATTTGTATGTTAATTATCGCAAATATACCGGTGTCAATGGCAGTAGTGAGAAATTGAGTATTGCACGTATTGATTTGAATAATTTCGTGGCTGGCGGAGTGACTCTACGTGAAGATTTGACTACCGGTTGTACCACTGCTGGTTGTATCAATACAGCCGATTCTATCACTGCTTATGGTGATACGATATATTTGGCCTATCGCAATGAAAGTAGCGCCACTGACAAGCTTGAATTGACTAAAATAGCGACCAGCGATTTTGCTGCTGGATCATTCACTACTTTGACTGGTATCAGCACTGGAAACGCTACCGATATAGACGCAACAGCCTATAATGATAATATTTACATTGCCTATGAAGACTATGGAGCTGGTGCGCCTAAATTATCCAAGATTAGTACTTCGGCTTTCACCGTTACGACAACGCTCAATCTGGATTCAGGTCTGGCGGCTAACTACGTTAATTTTGTTATCGTTGACAATACTGGCTACTTCATCTGGGATGAATACAATAATTCTCGTAACGTCAGTATCGC
>CAZPQR010000058.1:0-2269 GCA_964588865.1 uncultured Gammaproteobacteria bacterium | reverse complement strand
AGAGCTAAGCAGATTGTCTTGTCACTGCCAGAGTCCAAAGTTTTCTCTTTCTCCTTCGAAGTTCCGCTGACGCTCAAAGATCAAGAATTGGCTGACCTGATCAGACATCGAGCAGCCGAAATAGTGCCAGTCGACCCCGATATTTTGGTCTCGGATTTCCAAGTGGTGCGTGGCTCCAAGATGGAGATATTCTATGCTGCGACTTTCAAAACGTTGCTCCAAGAGTATTTGCAAGTATTTAGTAATCTCAATATTCGCGTCACTTTCGTCGGATTAGAATCTCAAGCCTTAGCAACAGTAGTTACACAGACGCAGCCCGATCAAAATGTGCTACTGCTGGATATCGGCGCACGGACAACTATTGCTACCGTCTTAAGGAATAATTTTGTTCGCGAGACAGTCTCTATACCGATTGCCGGCGATCAGCTCACGGCTAGTCTAGCTCGCGACAATTCGGTTAAGCGAGAAGAGATAGAAGCCATCAAATCAGACTATGGTTTGCGACAGAATGACAATCCCTATCGTGATTCGTTGCTTCAGGTAACTGATAAGTTGCTGGCGGAAATTCAGCGTTTACTACAGTATTGGCGGCAACGTAGTTCGGATCCTATTGTCAAAATTATTATGGTTGGAGGCAGTAGCCAGATGCCTGGGTTGGTAGAATATTTCCAAGCCAAATTGCAGCTGCCTTGTGAGATTGGCGTTTTGCCTGAGACTATACAGCTCGACAAAGCCCGCCTCAATGTTCAGAAGTTTCTCCCAGTTATTGGCGCTGCTGCTCTAAGCTTGGGCTCGACTCAAGGTAGTATTAATTTCCTCAAAACAGCCCAACCTCGAAGTGTTAAGAAATCGGTTGAAGCGGGGAGCGGTGGGGCGACCATAACTCAGAAGCCAGCGCTACCATTATGGCGATTGTTAACGCTTCTGCTTCTCTTGTTGTTAGCCCTAGCCATATTTGGTTTCATCTGGTGGCGCAGTACTGCTCCTAGTTTGCCTCCAAGCGCCTCGACGGAATTGATAGATCGAAATATTGCCGTATCTTTTGTCGTCGATACCGGGACTCAAGCATCGTCGACCACAGGCACCATTGTGGGAAGATTAGAACACCGTATATTGACTGAGCAGATACCACTCAATACCCGCTACTGGCAAAGAATCATTAGTAACGCTCGTTCTGAGGGTAAGAATGTTACGGACAAGCAGCAAATGTATGATTATGTGGCCAAAGATTTGGTGGGCAAAGTTTGGCGTGATAATTACGCTAGCTTAGCCTCTCAGTATAGTGCCACCAATGATTATTTGATTGATGGCTATCCAGCGACAGAAATTGTCAGCTCGACACCTTCGGTGGCAAACTTCCTGCTCAACCAAGATCAGGTGATGACGATTAGCGCCGACTTCACTTCCTTGGCTGTTGTTAGAGATTCGTTAAATCAGTTAGTTGATGCTCAGTGGCAAGCCAAATATCAGACCACAGTGCCAAGCGGTTTCCAAATTACCAGTACGACCATCAAACCGATACCCAATGGTAGTCGCTACAACGTTACCATTAGCATTTTTCCACCGATAGATAATTGATGTAAAGTGTGTTAAAATAGAGGGGATATAATTAGTTGTGTATAAGTATATATGATAAAAAAATATCGAGGTTTTACCCTCATCGAATTAATCATCGTGGTGGCAATCGTCGGTATTTTGGCGGCTGCTGCTTTCGTGGCTATCAATCCAGCCAAGCGTGTTGGTGAATCCAATAACGCTCGTCGCTGGACAGACGTGACGGCTATTCTTGACGCTATCATGTCCTACGTCGTTGATAATAACGGCAACTTCCCATCGGCCCTGACAGCTGGTAATACTTACGGTATTGGTGTTTCAGCTGGTGGATGTGGTAATACCATGCCTTGGGGTCCTCCAGCTAACGGCGTGGCTTATAATGGTTGTGGTGTTAATGGAGCTACTCAAGTGACAGCTATTTCTAGTGGTATCACTACTTGTATCGATTTAACTGCTTCATTGGTTGATACTTATTTGCCAACTATTCCTCAAGACCCATTGGTTGCTCCCTATCACGCTTCATTCACTGGCTACTATATCTATCGATCGGCATCTAGCAATCGTGTGACAGTTGGATCCTGCCTGCCTTACAATAGTACTGTCATTAGAGTCGCTCGCTAGTCTAGTTAAATATCTGCCAAAATCCCCCGAAATGGGGGATTTTGTTATCTCTTGACAGAGGGTAGGAGCTTGATTATACTTCAATTAGCACTCA
>CAZPQR010000057.1:0-4943 GCA_964588865.1 uncultured Gammaproteobacteria bacterium | reverse complement strand
CGAAGTACACGGATGCACCGACTGACATGGCAGTATAATAGCTACCCGTGCGTTCCAACATATGAGATAAAGGCAAAAATGAAAAGAATGAATCGCTTGCGTAAATCGGTATGTACTGCCGAGCAGCATCGGTATCAAAGAGAATATTGGTATGAGTCAATCGTACACCTTTGGGTTCTGCTGTGGTGCCCGATGTGTAGACGATCGTATGGACATCATCTGCATTGGTATGTGTCTGATCCAAACTAGTCTGATACTCTAGACACGACGTCCACGGCACGCAACCATCGGGTAAGACGATCTCTCCCCTGACGATAATGTGCTTCAACCCCAAACCAAGGATAGCAGATTTATGTTCCAACCACTTGCTACCATCAACGATCAAGGTCATGGCCCCCGAATGTTCGATGGTGTATTGGATGTAATTCCAATTATACGTGGTGTGAATCGGGACAACGATCAAACCCAACTGCGCACAGGCCAGATCGGCAATGACCCAATCACTTGAATTGGGCAACAGCAAAGCAACTCGGTCACCAGCTTCCAAACCAACCGAGTGCATATAGCCCGCAACGCGTCCAACTAAATCCAAAATCTGGCCATAGGTATAGCTCTTGATGGTTCCTTGCTGTATATCTGCTACAAATACAGAAGTGGGGTGACTCGCGGCAACCTCCTGAAATCTCTGATAAATAGTACTCATCGTGTGTGCTCGGCTACAAACTGTAATATCTTGGCAAAAATAACGTTGCGACTATTGGTATTCAGTGGATTATGCTCAAATTCATTGATCACAAACAGCTCCTTATCCTCGCTACCAATATGCTCGAAGATATATTCAGAACTCTTGGGATCAGAAGCAAAGTCGTCTCTAGCGTGGATCAAGAGAATCGGCGTCTTGACCTGATGTATCTCTCGTTTAGTAAAATTGTCGATGAAATAGAAGAAATCATTGAGTCCCTTGGTCGGGACGACCAAGTGGCGGCCACCTGCCTCATACACTGCTTGACGCTCTTTGCGCATTTTGCGCTTGCGCACACGATCAGTGAAGAAAGACAAAACAAAATTGAGAAACTTCACTTTCTTCTCATTGCGGATGAAAATTGAAGCCGACATACAAATAATCCCGGCGATTTTGTCGGGATAGCGATTGGCCATGTCGATGGCCATATTGGAGCCAAAAGAATAACCGATCAAAAATATATTTTCGTATTGTCCGTCGTGGCGATCCAACTCATATTTGACGCTCTGCCACCAATCGCGATGACCGGCCTGAGCCATATGGTCATAATCACCGCCGTGTCCAGCTAGTAGGACTCCTTGGGCGCTTATCCCCTGCTCGGCTAAGTACTGTCCTAGCTCGGCCATGTCATAGGGAGAACCACTAAAACCATGAATAAGGATGGCTAGATTTTTCTTGTCTTGAGCGGGGAAAAAGAAGGGCAGGGCATTTTTCTTAATGTCCGTCCTGGAGGTATAGTCCCAAATATCAGCTCTGGTGGCTACAGTCGCCATAGTGCCTGCATTATGGCACAAAAGGCCTAGGAAATCCAGTGCTAGTCTAGCCTGCCGAGCCCAACCAACACCTGTCATTGCGAAAGCGGTCGAGTCCGCTTCGAACGCTAAAGCAATCCCCTAATTTATCGCTTCCCAATTATGAAGCAAATCGTTCCAATCAGGGTTAAAAGAATCTATTAATTTCAACTTCTTGGCCCGAGAGCCACCCTTAATCTTTTTCTCTCTAGCTATAGCAGCAACAATATTATCAAATACTTCATAGTAAACCAGTTTATGAACCTGATAACGTGATGTGAAACTACCTTGGTTATAATGCTCTCTGTGTTGACGCACTCGTGCCAAAATGTCATTCGTAACACCAGTATATAAAACCGTATTATTGTTATTGGTTAAAATATAGACGAAATAATAGAATTCATTCATAGGCTATGGAATGGGATTGCTTCCTCCGCAACGGAGTTCGCAATGACAAATAATAAAACAAGGACGGCTTGTCCCTGTTTTTATTACTACGCACTATCTACTTCAACCGATTCTTATATTCCTCGTCCGCCTTCATTAACTCATCAAGATAATTTCGCACATAGTCGGCCTTATTACGACTGCTTTGCTCTGCTTTCCAGTTCAAATAACGTTCCAATTTGGGCGTCAATCGCAAAGTGAATTTGACTGAATGAGCTTCCTTGCCAATGTCTTGATCAAGAAATTGCAAAAATTCTTTGATCTTCTTACTGAAATTAGCCGCTAAGAAAAATTCTACTCGCAAATAATCTTTGATAGCTTTATTGAGCGTCAAGGCTTTGACCGAAGCATCAAGCTGCGTACCAGCAGGCAAAAGATACAATACTGGCTTCTTGTGAGCTATGGCCACTGCCAAGAGATAACCAGCTTCAGCGTCCGATCCGCTAGCATCGATAATCACGGAATCTATCTGATCAATACCACCTTGCTCCCCCAGCTCGAAATCAGGCTTGGACTTGACGTTGTCAACCACAGACAAACCGTATTTACGAAGCAAAGAAGAAGCCTCTTGAAACATTAATAACTGACCCGGATTTTTGACATTGGCAAAATAGAATATTCTCATAGCAGTATTTCTCCGATGGTATTCTCCACAATGGTATCGCTAAATTGACGCGCAGTCTTGGCTTCTGATGCCAACCACATAGCCTTGGCGATCAAACTTGACTCTGTAATATGAGACAAAGCTATCAAACCCTTATGTTCCATGACATACCAGAAATTATACAGAATGACCGGCTGTTTAAGACCTTTAAGCTTATCTACCATAGGTACTGACAACTGCTCATTCTCACGCATCTTGACGATAACGACTTCACCGCTACATTGGTCTATCAATTCCGCAGTCAAGAAAGATGAATCAATTATAGATACAGCAGTTGAGAAACGAGAAAAATGTTTAGCTGGAGCTGTTACCTTTTTCTTCTGATTCAAACTAATACCAAACTCCACTCGACCAGCATAGTTATTGTCGACAGAACTAAAGACATTGAGCGATTCAATATTATCTCGTTGAGCTCTTACTGGCTCGATCAGACGATTGCCGTACATAATGCCGAAGCCTTGGAAATCGCGAGTAGCAACCTGCGTAGCGTTGATAACATTACTTTTCAGACTCAATGTAGCATTCTTCTTGGATAGATCAGACAATACACCCTCAGCCAGAGCCTGTGGTGATACGACAGCACCGGTGATAATAACAGGAATATTGACGTTCTGATTCAAGAAATTGAGTAACGTAGCTTGTGCAATGATACTTTCGGTACGCATCAAAATGACGATACCATCAACCTGTCGTCGTAAACTATCGATCAGTTCCGATAATCGCAGCGTCTCGTCATACCCCACTGTGGCTGACTCCGATAAGAAAAAGTGCGGTTCGATATCAGCAATCAAAGAAATTTCCGGAATTGACTCCATCCACTTAGGAATGTCGGATTCTGAATCGACGAAAACAATACTTCGGTTCTTGAGCGAAGCCAAGACCGTACCAGTCGCGAAAAGTAGAGCTATTTTCTTGCGTTTAGCCATGGACAGTAACTTTAGATTCCAAAATTATGACACCAACTGCGCTGGACAATAGAATTAGAAATTGCGGTCCAAGCCAGTTCAAACTATAGTCTCCGAATAGCGGCAACAGAACATCAAAAATTATTCCGGAGAAGGCGGCAATTAAGCTTACATAAAATATACGAGCAACCTGACGAGAATGACTACCATCGCCGTCTTTCATCTTCCTCGCCAAATTCACTAGGCCCAATATTACTAAAGCGATTAACAACCCGCCATAAAGCCAATGGCTATAGCTATTTGTAACAGCTGACACCACACCGTTAATAGTAACTGTATATTGGACTAGCCAGCTTGTACCTAAGCTGATATAAGCCAATATTAAAATTAACGCCGTGAAAGACCAAGCCTTAATTTTGTTAATTGGTTTATTTTGATACGGGAAAACATGAGAAAAAAGATAAAAGCTACTCGACATGGCAAGACCAGCGATATAACTCGACCTGCCAAAGAAATCAGAAACCTCACTCTCACCTATTCTAAATATCAATAAACAGATAGCCCACAGTGACATAAAGAAAGCAAAAATAAAATAAAGACGATTGGCATTATTTCGATAATCACGAAATATAATCATAAGACCAACCCCCAAATTAACACCTCCTGTGAATATCAATAATAAATCTTGAAAATTCATATTTTTATTGCTCTCGAACGGGTCTAATAAATATAAAGGTATAAATAATCACACACATAACCGCCGTGAAATAAGGCCCCCAATAAATATACTTATACGAAACGAATGGCAATAAGAGATCGAAGAAGACTCCGAAACAAGCAGCAACCAAAATAGCCAGCATAACTATACCAATCTGCTTCTTCGCGAAACCAGCAGACTCGCGATATTTAAGCCACAATGCTCTAAATCCCCAAACAAGCACCAAGAGAAAATATACGGAATATACAAGATACAGATAAGGATTTAGGGTAATTAACTCCCATGAAGATCGGACGAGCAAAAAAGAATCATTGGTAACCATAATTACGATTGCTAGCATGGCAACGACGTGTGCCCAAATACCTACTTGTCGGAAAGGGCGAACAGGATAACAGAAGCTGACTGCGAAATAATAGAATAGTGGCGCCAAACAAGCAGCAGCTATGTAGTATAACTTTAGCCACACAGTAGTAACTTCAGTCTGAGATGTCAGTAGAAACATACCGACACCCAAGCTCCAAAAACCAGCAAACAAAGATAGTAAACCGAAAGTCAGATGTGAGCGATCCTTGAAATTCTTAATGAGCAAGAAAAAAGTCATGGCAAAATCAAGCCCAGCAGTAATGAATAGTAAAATAATTTTCCAATCAATATTCATATTATTCCTTTGAAATAA
>CAZPQR010000056.1:0-4964 GCA_964588865.1 uncultured Gammaproteobacteria bacterium | reverse complement strand
AACCGGTGACCTCATGAACCCGAATCATGCGCGCTACCAACTGCGCTAATCCCCGTCGTACTGTGCTTTGACTATCATCAAAGCTTCGAAAAATATGCTAATATTTTATGCACTGCTTGTCCGCCGCAGCTCGGACTTAAGTCCAAGCGCAGGAGGACGCTAATCCCCGATGCTACCGCATACTACTACGAATAGGCTGGGAAATCAACCATTATAACCCGTATTTTAACGACTAAATTTGATGTCTTTATAACATAAATTTAAAAAGAGCCTATCCAGAAATTCTGGGTAGGCTCTTGAAAAACATCACTAAGCGTAAACCTTGGGCAGAGCCTTGATCCGTCTTACTCGATCGGGACTAGCTCGCCTCCATTTCGGTTCAGAAACTCCGTGACCGTGCCAACCTTCGCGATAGACGGTCCGCTGTGCAGCACAACCCGCACGACCACAGCGTTGAGTGGCGACTTGGGCCGACCACGTATAGAAAACTAAGTTGGGACCGGACTGACGCAGGCTATCCATTTCTTCTCGAAGAGGATTCTGCCAGTTATGAAGTCCGATTCGACACAGCACGTGCGTCATACTGTTTCTCCTAGGCTGATGTGAAAACAAAGAACCTTTCTAGTTGATCCAGATCTACTGATATCCTACGATTTTTAGAAGTTTTGTCAACCATTTAAATTATCCCCGTTAAGTTGACAGCCTAATGATATACCGCTAAGTTATCAACTGAAACACCGTTCTATTTACTTACCATACACCCATACGGAGGTTCCCATGGTCGACAGCGTGGTCAAAAAAGAGATCTTAGCCAAGGAGCGACCCGTCATCATCAAGGGCCAGATCAATACTGGCGTCATCTGTCCCGCTGGATCGGACTATTGCTATGAATGCGGTCGGGTCGAGCCGGCGGAGGTCTTCACGGACAACAATCGCTGCCCCAATCCGCACTGTCCCGATCCCTACAATTGGGACGATTGACCCAAAGGCCACACTACGAGTAGTGTGGCCTTTCACTTGATTTCCCGACCTATTAGGACTAGACTAAACTGTTAATTAACTAACCAAAAAACTATGTGGTTTTACCTATTTCTGGTGCTAGTAATCCTCTTACTATCCGCCAGTATGAAGGTGGTCAAAGAATATGAACGAGGAGTTATCTTCTTCCTTGGACGGTGCACTGGCCAGCGCGGCCCAGGCCTCATCTTCTTGATCCCTATTTTCGAGAAGATGGTCAAAGTGACCTTGCGAACCGTCACCATGGACATCCCTTCACAGAAAATTATTACCAAAGATAACGTCTCGATCGATATCGCCGCTGTCGCCTACTATCATATCGTCGATCCGCAGAAAGCTGTCTTGTCGGTGGAAAATATTTACTACGCCGTCAATCAGATCAGTCAGACGACCGTACGTAATGTCATCGGTCAATTCATGCTTGATCAACTGTTATCGCAAACGATCGATATCAATAACCAAATCAAAAATGTTATCGATACTCACACTGAACCGTGGGGAGCTCAGGTTACAGCCGTAGAAATCAAAGACATCACCTTGCCGGAAAATATGCAACGCGCCATGGCCAAAGAAGCCGAAGCCGAACGTGAACGACGCGCCAAGATCGTGGCCGCCGAAGGAGAATATCAAGCGGCTGAGAAGTTGGGCCAAGCAGCTGATCTGATGGCAGCTCATCCGGTAGCCTTGCAACTTCGCACACTGCAGACAATGGCCGAAATCAGTGTGGAGAAAAATTCGACCATCATCTTCCCCGCTCAATTCATGAGCACGGTACAAGAAGCTTTCAAGACTATCAATCAAGATATCAAGAAGATTGAATAATCTTGCTCGCCCGTGAGTCTTCACTTATACTGATAGTGATGGAAAATCAATGCAAAGCCTGCGGCATGGCCACTGAAGGATTCAAGTGCGTCACCTGTCAGGAAGAGCTCGCCGAGTATAACGCCGATCACGTCTGCGGCGGCGAGATGCTTCAACCCAAATGCACCGGCTGTAATCAAGCCGAGAGTAACTGCGGTTGCTAGTACCGAAACACCCTCCAAGATTATTTTCTGGAGGGTGTTTTATTTTGTCTTGACGATCCTTGCTCAATCTTGCCGTATGTTACCCCTGACAAACTGACAATGGATTACTTACCACTAGAATCGAGTGCGGTGGCCCTTCTATCGGTCACTGCCATCCCAGATCTGAGTACCGATGACGAGTTAAAAACTAGGTCAGATTATCGGCACCACCACTAGACGCACTGAGAGATTTGAGGAAATGTTCCTCACTGATGCGTAAAACATACCCCGCCATCGAACTACTTGATGGCGGGGTTTCAAATTACTACCGATGTCTTTTATCAGAAACAATCAAACCGTCTCGCAGTGTAATGACCCTGTGAGCCTGCCGAGCATATTCTTCCTCGTGAGTAACCATAATAATGGTTTGTCTTTCATTATGATGGAGATCAAGAAAGGCCTCAAGAACAAGTCGCGAATTCTCCGAATCCAGGTTGGCGGTGGGTTCATCTGCAAATAGGACTTTGGGTTGATGAGCCATGGCCCGAGCAATTGAAACTCGCTGCTGTTGACCGCCGGATAATTGACTCGGGAGATTCTTCAATTTATCACCAAGACCTACACGAGTTAAGGATTTCTCAGCACATTGAAGAGCTTCCTTCTTGCTTAGTCCCTGCATCAAAAGCGGGAGACAAACATTTTCGGCAGCAGTTAACTCTGGCAATAAGGCGTAATCTTGAAATACATAGCCGAACACGTTTAACCGTAGGAGAGTTTTTTCTTTCTGGGTCATTAATGAAGTTTTGTGATTATCTATCAAGACCTCGCCAGATGACGGATGATCAAGCAAAGATAGCTGATAAAGCAATGTCGACTTACCGGCGCCCGATGGTCCAATAATGGCTACAAATTCTCCATCGGCAATCTCGAGATCAAGAGATTTTAATATAGTAACCTTCAGATCACCGGTACCAAAACTTCTCGTTAATTTCTCAATGCGTATCATAAATTAGCGTCCAAGTATTGAATCCAAAGTATTCTTACGTACAATCAGCGTTGCTGGGATAAAACCCGCTAATACAGTCACAGTCAGTAGTATTACAACCCGAATGCCCGCTCCAAATGGGGTCACAGCCAAAATACCATCGGAAAAGGGAAAATCAATCGGATTATTTCGGAAGAATGGTTCCAAAAATCCAAATGTCAACAACAACCCAATAATTGAACCAACCAACCCATAGAAAAGGGCCTGAATGACATACGCGATTTGAATTGCTCGCGGACTAATACCTATACCTTTCATAATACCGATGAATTTCCGTTTAGTTACGGCATTGATAAAAATAACAATAAATACAGTGATGGCCGCTACAATCAGAGCAAACGATGACAAAGCGTTTCCCAGAATGGACATCGTACTTTCGATATCACGAAGAAATGATGGAATTGCTTCTTCAGAAGTCTGTATTCTGGCTTGATAATCTCCCATAAATTGCTTTAGCTCCCTTACAAGTGCTAAATCGCGTAATGGTTCAGTTCGAATAGCTATTTCTTGTACCTGATCTTTATTAACCGGTATCATTCGCTTAGCTTCGCGATCCAAAATAAACATACGCGTTGAAATCTCATCAATTTTACTTTTGACTATCCCCTTAACAACGAATAGCTTACGCACTTCGCCGGCTTCAGTCGATACGCTTACCCTAACCTTACTTCCGACATCCACATCCTCTAGTAATGTCAGTCCCGGAATATTAGCATCAGCGAAGGAAGAATACTTCTTCAGCAGATTGGCACCGATCAGAATATATCCTTCTTCATTATTTGACAGTGGTTCTCCGGAAGTCAAGAAACGAGAAAAATGACTCAACGACTCTTCCGCTACAGGGTTGATACCAGAGATTCTGGCTGCTACTTGATTGGGGCTAGCATCCTTATCTGGTAGATCATCAAGCGTACCTAACACTTGAGCCGTTATACCGTACCGAGGGGAAACCACCTTAACATAGGGGTGGGCTTCCAACAATCGGATAAGCGCTGGTGAATTTTCAATATGATCTTTGTTATTAATTGGTGTGATAATGACATCACCAGAAAAACTTTGTCGATATTGATCGTATGATCCTGTGATTAAACCAACGAGCAGTCCTGACACTACGACCAAATTTAGAAAAGTTAGAACCATGATAAATATAATCAGAGCTGTAGTACCACGACTCGAACGTCGAATCTGCCGTATTGCCAGAAACCATCCCAATCGAAAGGCAGTTTTCCACGAAATCGAATAATTTAAAAATTTGGTCTTACTTTTGGATACCATGTGTGTTAACTATTCGTAACGCAGAGCCTCGATTGGGCTTTTCTTAGCTGCTTGTCGGGCTGGATAGAGACCGAAAATTAATCCAATAACTGTCGATACACCCAGACCTAGTAACGTCGCTCCCAGAGGGAAACTAAAGTTCCAATCAACATTAGCATATTGTGACAATCCGAAGCTAATGATGAACGAGAAGAAGGTGCCTAACGTAATACCGATAATACCTCCTACTCCTGTCAGCACTACTGCCTCTAGCAAGAATTGGGTTAGGATATTTTGGTTGGTTGCACCTAGAGCTTTGCGCAAACCAATCTCCCGTGTACGCTCAGTCACTGACACCAACATGATGTTCATAATGCCTATACCGCCGACTAATAGCGAGATAGCAGCCACAGCTGCCAAGAACATAGTCAATACATTGGTTATGGTTTTGACGGTATTGAGAGCGTCCGCTTGGGTCTGCACATAGAAATCATCTTTGCTAGGATCGGTAATACTGTGGTTGGCACGTAAGGTCAGGGTAATATCTCGCACCGTATCATCGACATGTGCTTCGCTGTCAGCCTGAACAGCGAAACGATTGAAATGTTTGATGCCGAAAATGTAACGTTGTCCGGTGGTATAAG
>CAZPQR010000055.1:0-5017 GCA_964588865.1 uncultured Gammaproteobacteria bacterium | reverse complement strand
GCAGTCAGCTCAGTACTGATGGTGTTAAGATCGAGAAATTTAGTAATATCGATGTCTATTATTTGAAGAGCAGCGTCAATCCAGCGAGTGCAGGCGATGATAAGTATGATGGTATTATCAATAATCCTTCGCAGAAAGATGCTCGCGCAGCCGTGCTCAATCTGGCACAAACAGGCGAGGAGAGTCGTGCTTTCGTTGGTTTTCCTTTTGACAGCACGACACAAGTCAGTCCCACGGGCGACGTCACTGGCTGTTTCGGCTGTTGGGCAGCTTCTGGTGGTTACAATAACGCTTGCAAAGGCTGCTATCTCACTAATGATGGCTTCACTGATTCAACGCTAGCACCGAATCCTAATATTCTCTGCGTTAACTGCACGCAATGTCAGAATTCAGTCTATGGCGGCTCTTGTACTGGTACGCAGAATCGCTGTCATGCCAGTAGCTGCTCGGCCTGTTACAAAGTTCCTGGCGTAGTAGTTAATTACTATCCTTCCTGCAGTAATAGTGGTGCTTATTGTACCGTGGATACCAATTGTACGAGTGGCGCTAAATGTGATTACACCAAATCGTCAGCCGAGATGTGTGGCTGGGGTTATAATGCCTGGGCCGATGCCGCTGGCAAGCAAGAAGGTTTCGGTTGGATTGCCTTTAACCCGGTTGTCTATGGTTCGGCTGCTCCTTTCACGCAGGCACAGCGTGGCAGCGTCTACTCAGAAAATAACATTTTATCTTATTTGGCTCCACCACAAGGTCAGTCCAACGCAGCTTACTTAATCGATGCGAAAGGAACCATTACTCGCTGGATTTCTAGCAGCACGCCAGAATCAGTGCGTCCTTTCTTGACTACGGCGCCAACTTTCTTGGGGTATGATCCGATCAATGGAAGGTCAACGAGTACCATTGGTTATATTGATTGGTTTGGTATTAGTGGTCGGTATGGTTTAGATCAATACAATAAATTTGGTTCTGAAGTGCTTGACGTTGATGATAGTTATTTCTCTGGTATTAATTCTTTGAAATTAAATAACAAAGTCTACTTCTCCGCTCACGCACTGACTATCAATAAAGCTATAGAAATACAGAATGGCAATAATGATATTTCTGGGGCCGGTATTATCTTCGTAGGGGATAATCTGACTATCAATAAAAATATAACCTATCAAACTGGTGGTACTTTGAGTCGGGTGCAGCACATTCCCTCGCTGGTCTGGATAGTATTGGGTGATGTCACCATTGATCCCAGTGTGACTGATGTGGCTGGTACCTTCATTGTATTGGGCCAGACTGGAAATAATAAATGTCCAGCGGTTATTGACCCCATCAACCCGCCTGACTCCGAGGGTTGTGGCCGATTCACTACTGGCAATGACCGTACCTCGCCCAAACAGCTGAAGGTTGCTGGCAATGTCATCGCCAAACAGCTGAATTTACAACGTAGCTACTTCTCGACCGATACCAAAGGCCGTAATCAACCAGCAGAAGTCTTCATTGCCGATGGTCGTCTACAGGCCAATCCACCGGCGGGATTGAAAGATTTGAGCAAATCATTACCACGCTTTAGTTTTGGGTTCTAGACATTACGTCGGAGATATTTTTATGGTATAATAAACACAAGTTTTTACACTTGTGTATTTGTTTACAAAGTCTGCATATAGCTAACATATTTCATGGCTAAGAAGAGTTATCTCGGAATCGACATCGGTACTTCCAGTATTAAAATTGTAGAATTGGCCAATCAGAATGGCCAACCAGCGCTAGTGACGTATGGTTTCGCTGAGGTCGAGACTGATTTGGTGCGTAGCAATAATCCAGCTACGACGCTCAAAGCAGCCAAAGTACTAGAAGCCTTACTGAAGAAAGCCAAAGTAAGCTCCAATAAGTGCGTCGCTGCTTTGCCTACTTTCGCTGTTTTTAACTCGATTATCAGCTTGCCACGGATGTCGCGTAAGGATCTGGCAGCGGCAGTACGTTGGGAGGCTAAGAAATTTATCCCCTTACCGCTCGAAGAGATGATCTTGGACTGGAAGGTATTGGCTGAAAGCGAAGCTAATGTTCTGAACTCCGGCAATCCACTCTTATCCCAAGATTTGGGCGCTTTGTTCGGTAAGAAGAAGAAAGAATTATCGCCTGAAGATAAGGCCAAAGAAGAAGCCAAAGATACCAAAGAACAAGAGCGAGTAATGGCCAAAGCAGCTCAATCTGACAAAGAAAATATTCGTTTGTTATTGACCGCCGCACCGAAACAGCTAGTAGCCAAGTATTTAGAAATTTTCAAATCGATTAAATTAGATTTGCTGTCACTGGAGACAGAGGCTTTTGCCTTGTCGCGTTCTTTGATCGGTAATGATGAAACGCCGACTATGATCGTTGATATCGGTTCCTTATCGACGGATATCGTTATCATCGAGAAGGGTGTACCTATCTTGAATCGAGGATTGGACATCGGCGGTCACAATATTACCAAAGCTATTATGAATAGTTTGAATGTAGCATTCGAACGCGCGGAACAATTCAAAATTGATTTCGGTGTGATGCAGAGCGATGGAGGACGCGGTATACCCAAGACGATTACTGATAGTTTGGCTCCGATTGTTCATGAGATTCAGTACGTCTATGATCTGTATCTGAATCAGGGTACATTGAAACTGGAGAAATTGATTTTGGCTGGTGGCTCAGCTTTCTTACCTAATCTGCCGAACTACCTACAAGAAATTGTGAAGATCCCCACAGTCATCGGTAATCCTTGGGATCGAGTTATTTATCCACTTGATCTGAAGCCGGTGCTAGACGGTATTGCTCCACAAATGGCTTCTTCGATCGGTTTAGCAATGCGTGATATTCAATAATATGGCAGACTTTGATTGGAAACAAGATTCACAAGCTGGCGATATCAATCTGTTGCCTGATGATTTGCGTCGCAAAGAAGCTGATGAATTAGCTTCTACGCCGGCCAAGGAGATCGAGTTACGTCAGCCCAAGAAAGTTGATACTGCGGTGCCTGAAGGTAAGGTACCTTGGTTCTCTTTCCGTTCTTGGTTTGGTCGTGACAAAGTAGCCAAAGCACCTACGCCAGAGAAGAAAGCTGAAAACAAGCCCAAATCATTCTTTAGTTTCCGCCTGATACCCAGTAAGAAACGTCAAGAACAAGAAGAATTAGAACGTATCAAGGAAGAAAATATTCGTCAGCATATTATTCGTGAAGTATTTCAGAAGAAAGGTTTGCCGGTTCCGGAGAATGATAATAGTATCTTCAATGAAGAACGTCGAGCTAAGCAGAAAGAGTTAGAGCGTCATATCGGTGATATGGATATCGAAGGAACGAAACAGCCATCTGAAGTCAAGCCGGTAGTGCCACAAGCACCAGTAGCCACACAGCCTGTAGCACCAGCGGAGCCGATATCAATGGAATTACCAGAAGTCAAAGTAGAACCACCTGTGACCGCGCCAACACCGGAGCCAGCAATGATACCGCAGGAGCCGATCACACCACCTTTGCCACCTCGTCCAGAAGTAGCACGACCGGTGACTACCGAACAACCGAAGCCAGCCATAGAAACGTTAGAAACGATTGCTAATGATTTGCCGCCAATGAATCCGATGGCCAATACACCAGCCGATCCTGCTGCCCCGACGCCGACCAAAGGCTTCCATATGCCTACAGGAGTCTTCCAGAAGCCGGTAGAGAAGAAAGATCGACCTAAGTCGCCTTTTGGTGTCAATTTGATCCCGACATCAATCACGGTCCGAAGCTGGTCGCAGCTCCGTAACCTATTCTTGGCGGTTTTCGTCGCTACGGTGGTCGTAGTATTAGCTGCCTACGGAGGATTGTTGTGGTGGGATCAGGAGATCGAACGACAGACATCAGAGGTAGACGCCAAGATTCACGTGGCGGAAGGCGAAGTTTTGAAATTTCAAGGTTTGAAAGATCAGATTGCTGCCACAGAAAGTCAGATCAAAGATATCGAGACCCTGCTTGGTAAACATGTGTATTGGACACAGTTCTTCACCTTACTGGAGAAATATACTGTCAGCGATGTTTATTTTGATCGTTTCACCGCTGGCGCCAATGGTAATCTCACGCTCAATGCTCATGGTAAAGATTTCGCCACCGCCGCTAGGCAGTTGAAGTTATTACAAACACCAGAGGCCAGCGAGTTTGTCACCATGGTCGGTATCAATGGAGTGACTGATAGCGAACAGGGGACTACCTTCACACTGGATCTGACCCTCAATAGTAAACTATTTTATTACGCTCATGCCAGTTCAACCCAACAATAAAACCAATCCTGCCAAGCCAGCCAAAGTGATGTTGGAGAACGCCAGCCAGATTTTGCAATTGATCAACACCTATAGTTTGTGGTTGATGGCGCTCTTGGCAGTGGGGATTATCGCTGTGGCCTATTGGTTCGTGTTGGGTCCGAAGTTTGACGCTATCTATGACAAAAGTCAGACCTATTTGCCGGGACGTCAACAAACTTTGACTGATCTCAACAATCTACAACTTAAGTTGATGGCTCTGGATCAAGAATATAAGAATTTACAACAATCTAGACAACAGGACATCGAGCGTATCTCTTCAGTTATTCCGACTGATCCGGATTATGCTTCCCTCTTCGTACAAGCCGATGTACTGGCCAAGTTGAACGGTCTCAAACTTAAGAGTATCGATATTACCAAGCCGGTAGATAAGCCAGTAACCGAGCGACGAGCACCATCAGCTGATCAAGCCCAACAGGCAGCCGAACAGCAGATTGAAGTCCTTCCCAAGAATATCCGCAGTTTATCGGTCAATCTCAAATTTGGTCCTGGTGATTATATTCAGATGAAGAAGTTACTAACTTCCTTGGAAGCCAATCTTCGTCTCTATGATGTGCAGTCGATTTCTTTCGAACCGCTGGATCCCAAGACCAAGCAGTTCCCGGGCTTTATAGTCGTTTTGAAAACTTACTACCGCGAATCTACTACCAAGACAACCACCAAGACAAATTCCTAGTATGAACAAAGATCGTCTATTACT
>CAZPQR010000054.1:2418-5072 GCA_964588865.1 uncultured Gammaproteobacteria bacterium | reverse complement strand
TAGGCCCTGTAACTGTTACCATCGCTACAGATTCAGAGCTTTGTCGTGATGAGTTGTTGATGACATTTCGGCAGCGCTTCGGTCTTGATCAGGTCACGGTCGTAGGATCGATCATTTCTCTGACTGTTCCTTCGGACTGCGTGCAGCTAGTTGAAGAGATTTTGGAGCGAGAAAGCACCAGGCTTAGCTTCAAACTTGAAACTACCGATGGTTCGAAAGTTAAGATAGTTTCGGCGTCGGATGCTAGTACGATGTTCGAAATCACTGGGGCTCGTTTCCTAGATCCGTATATCGCGATTCGATTCCACTTCAGAGCCAAAAAGCAGGATGGTGGTTACCTTTCGAACGAGATGGCGGATCCCCTTTGTCAGCAAGCTAAAACCTTCCTAGAGAGGGAGATGAAGCCAAATCCTCACATCATCACACTGGCACCGGGTTTCGTGGTTTTGGTAAGACCAGAACGGCAGCAGGAGGTTCTTCAGTTAATAACTCTCTTTGCTAGTGCCCATGCCTGTCAGGCTGAGATACTTGATTTTAAGGATTTACAAAGTTATCAATAGGTTGGATGATTGTTGTTAAAGAAAGACCCTCGACGTTTATGTCGGGGGTCTATTTATTGATTCTAGTCTTAGTAGACATTCTTTGGATAAGTTAGATCAACATACCAAATGGCATGTAAAATACCTTAGAAAGTAGTATACTGTAAGGCGTAGAATTCAATTACTAATAATTATTCATATGGTGAACCAGCAATTGCTTGACTATATCAAGCAATGTCAGCAACAAGGAGTCGAAAAAACAGAAATTACCAAGGCCCTCGTAGCTCAAGGATGGCAGTCGGTAGATGTGGAAGCAGCTTTTCAGACTGTTGATACGACACCGGCTAGTAGTATTGTCACTGAAGCGCTTCAACCAGCCGCAAATACTCCAGTAACTCAACCGCTAAAAGAAAAAACACCGCATAATAAAATAATTCTTATAGCGGTTTTTATAATCAGCGGTTTGATTGTGGCCGGTGCAGCGTTTGCTGGCTATATGTATCTGTTCCCTAGTCCAGAAACAGTACTCAATAAAATGAGTCAGCAGCTAACCACAATTAAGACAGCAGAATATCGAGGTGAAATCAAAGCTGAAGTACCGAGTGTGGGCTTAGCCGGTCTCGATAGTTTGACTGAATCATCATCGACCCCAGCGTTACCCAAGATAATTACTATGCTAGCGACCTTCGAGGGTAAAGGTAGTCTGGTCGATACGGATAACTCCAGTAGTCAATTCAGTGCTTCATTGTCATCGGACGTGGAAACTCCCTTGGGAGCAGCTGGATCAACGTTAGTTGGCTTCGAATCTCGCTATATAGCTAAGATAGCCTATATTAAGCTGACTACATTACCCAATTTTGGTTTATTCGATCTTAGCTTTCTGACCAAGCAATGGATCAAGATCGACCTAGGGGCCATGCAGAAAGAATTCGCTCCGTCGTTAGATAGCGAGGTACCGCAGAATGGTCTGACTGCAGAGCAAATTCAGCAGATTAAAGACGCGACAGCCAAAGCCAAGCTTTTCACCGTTGTTGCTACATTAGCAGGAGAGAAGATTGAGGGTAATGATATGTTTCATTATAAGATTGCTCTTGATAAGGTGGCGATGAAGCAGTGGTTGCAAACTGTTAAGAAAATAGTCGACACCAAAGAATTTACAGCCGAGGAGTCAAAATCACTAGATGAAGCTCTGGCTGCTGTTGATCTGACTAACAATGAGATTTGGATTAGCAAGAAGGACTTCTTGCCCTACAAAGTTCTAACAGTGACTAGCGTGAAGGACGCCTCCAAAGCGGACATGACAACCAATATCACTACGACGCTGTATTTCAAGAATTATAATCAGCCAATAGTCGTCGAGACGCCAACATCATCTAAGACGTTTGAAGAGATTTTTAGTGAGTTTATGACTTCTCAATTTGGGAATTCAGCAATTACTACCAGCACTCCTAGTACGGCTACGAGTACTATGGATTTGGAATTTCCGACAGAATTCAAAGGCTTCAAATAAAGTTGAGTGTTGTGCTATAAAATCAAAAACAGCCCCGGGGCTGTTTTTGATTAGTTGTACTGTGAAGCAGCCTTGGCGACACCGTCGGTAACTATCGTGGTGAGACAATCACTGGCTCGATCTATGATCTCGTCTAGCTTCTTACTTTCACTGGCAGAGAAGCGGTCTAAGACAAATTTCTCGGCTACACCTTTCTGCGGACCGATGCCAAGTCGGACACGGATGAAATCGGGAGATCCAAGGTGCTGGACTAAGGATTTGATACCGTTGTGACCGCCGCTGGAGAAATTGATCGCTGTCTTGATACGCCCTAGTTCTAATGCAAGGTCGTCATAGACAACGATGATATTTTTGATAGGAATTTTGTAAAATTTGGCCACTGCTTTGGCGGCTATACCGGATTCATTCATGAACGTCTGGGGTTGGCAGAGGATTAATTTCTGACCCGCATGTTCAGCGAAAGCCAAGCGAGCCGCTAACTTGCTATTGTCTTCCCAATCAGTATCAAGACGCTCGGCCAGACGGTCAGTGACCATGAAGCCAAAATTGTGACGGGTGGTGCTATATTGTTTGCCTGGATTGCCTAGGCCGATGATGAGGAACAT
>CAZPQR010000054.1:0-2318 GCA_964588865.1 uncultured Gammaproteobacteria bacterium | reverse complement strand
TAAACATTACTCGTCTTCGTCACATACATCTTGATCGGAGTACCGGTGAAGCCAAACTTGAGGCGCAGACCTTTCTCCAAGAATTTTAGATAGGACGAATGCAAATCAGTCTTGTATTTAAGCTTGATCTCGAAGGTGGGAGGAGCGGTAGCTACTTGGATGAAGTGATAGATATAAGGATGTTTGGTGCCAGCGCCTTTGGTCGGCATGTGACGCTTAAGCATTTGTTTGAGGAATTTATCGCAAGCATTATCATCGACATAGCGCGTGCGTTCGGCATAGACTTCGATGATAGCATTGAGCAGCTGAGTTTTCTTGGTTTTCTGACTGGCCGATAACAGAATCAATGGAGCCCAAGCGAGCCAAGGGAAATAATGACGATAGACTTCGGTGATACGTTTCTGTACCAAAGTATTTTTGTCCGCAACCAAATCCCATTTATTACCCACTAGGATGACACTAGCCGAACTGCGATCAATCTCGTCGCCCAAGCTCTTGTCTTGGTAGGTCAGTGGTTTGTCAGCTTCAGTCATCAGGATAACGACGTCAGCATTACGAATACTGGCGAAAGATTGCTCCATACTCATTTTCTTCAGAGCGTCTTGTTTGTGATGAGAGCGGGTAATACCAGCAGTGTCGACCAAAGTGATCGATTGACCGTGATAATTGAGCTCAATATCCTGACTGTCACGTGTGGTATGAGGTTGATCAGAGACGATAACGCGATCATCGGAGACAAGCGCATTGATCAGTGATGATTTACCGACATTGGGTTTACCGATGATAGCGACTCGAATCGTAGGATGATCTTCGGCCACACCGACCTTAACCTTCTGAGCAATCATATCCAATAGATCTCCGGTACCAGCACCATTGGCAGCCGATAAAGGTTGCGGTTCACCTAAGCCTAGACGATAGAATTCTGAAGCTTGTTGGCGTACGCGCATGGTGTCGGCTTTGTTAGCAACGACGATAACTTGCTTCTTGGAACGACGCAATAAGCTGGCAATAGTCTGATCCGTGCCAGTAATGCCCGTCTTGGCATCGACTACCAATAAAACTAAATCAGAGGCTTGTAGTCCTTTGATTGCCTGTTCGGCTATTTTACGTTCGATCGGATCTTCAGCATCAACATCGAGACCGCCAGTATCAATCAGATTGAATTCTTTGCCGGACCAAGCGACGCGAGCTTGTTTGCGATCTCTGGTCGTACCAGCAATATCCGAAACCATCGCCGTGCGACTGGACGTGAGGCGATTGAAAAGGGTCGATTTGCCGACATTAGCGCGGCCGATGATGATTACTGAAGGGAGTTTGGGAGGCATTGGAAATAGGTGTTAGGCTTTAGGTAGTAGTGCGAACACCTACAGTATACTATGTGAGGCCAAACAGCAACAGGTGCGCTATTGAGCTTCGTACACTGTATCAACCGTTGTCGTCGGCACCACAGTCTTGATAATCTCGTTGGGAGTGGTGGCAGCATCAGTCCCGACAGCATTGGCACCGACGATGACAAGGAAATCAGGTGGTTGGATCTGACCCTTGTCATCTACCATGTTCCATTGTTTGGCTACAGTGAAGTTGGTAAATTCGATCGGAGGATTGGTGCTAGCTGTTACTTGGAAATATTTTTCTAGCGCTGCACGAGTCAGAGGCTTGGCACCATTGGTATAGTCGTACAGTTGGGTGGTGACGTAGGTTGATTTGTTGGCGTTACCATAACGAGCTATCGCTACGCCTTGTTTGCCGAGTTCATTGACTTTGAGCTGGGCCAAGCCCGGTACTGGTGTGCCATTCTGCAACAAGATAACGGCTTGCTCTTTCTCTACTCGTGGTCGTCCGAAGATACCAGCCATCATCGTCTGCAATTCAGCATAGCTACCGGTCTTGGGTTGGAGAATATAAGCACCATCGATAGCCGAGATACCACCAATGAGATAATTGCCAGGACCATCATCCAAAACAACATGAGTAATATCCTCGTTATGAATATCTTTGGCCAGTTGTGCCAGCTTGACTGCTTCCCACGGCTCCATGTCGGTGCTGGTGTACTGCGTGAGAATATTGAAGAGCGTGGTGATCTTCACTGGATTAATAAGAGTATTGAATGAGCTAATCTTGTCTTTGAGTGCGAGGAGGATTTTCTGCTGCCGACGTGAACGAGCAAAGTCGGAACCTTCACCATTGTTACCATGACGTGAACGAGCGAAGCGCAACGCCGTCAGACCGTCCATCTTCTGTTTGCCAGTTTGGAAAGAAACAGCCTGCACTTTGTAATCACTGGTGGGGAATTGGTTATCGGTGAAAGCTTTGTCGAC
>CAZPQR010000053.1:0-5074 GCA_964588865.1 uncultured Gammaproteobacteria bacterium | reverse complement strand
AATGGTTCTGGTAAAAGTAGTTTGTCACAGGCTCTCATTGGAAACTCGAAATACGAAATTAGAAACGGGGAGATCGTGATGGATGGGAAGAATGTATTAGAGATGAAACCAGATGAACGTTTACGTCAGGGACTATTCTTGGGCTTCCAATATCCGCGTGAGATCGAAGGCGTGCGTATTTCTACTTTCCTGAAAGCCATCTACGAAAATAAATGTAAGGCAGTCATGGGTGACAAATATAAACCGACGTTGATGATTCACTTTACGAAAACTCTAGAAGGATTGATGACTACCTTGGGCATTGATACGTCGTATATGCATCGGTATCTGAATCATGGGTTCTCCGGTGGCGAGAAAAAGAAATTAGAATTGCTCCAGATGTGTATGGTAGATCCACGCTATGTCATCATGGATGAGATTGACTCTGGTCTGGACATTGATGCTCTGCGGGTGATTAGCACTGCTTTGAATAATTATCGTTCCAAGGATACAGGACTACTGCTCATCACGCATTATGATCGTATTCTTCAGCAGGTGAAGCCGGACTTCGTGCATATTATGGTAGATGGTCGGATTGTTAGGTCGGGTGGGTATGAGCTGGCTAGTGAGGTTGAGAAGAGTGGGTATGAGAGTTTTAAAGAAATTAAGAATTAAGAAAGAAGAGTTAAGAATACATGAAGGAAGTTCAAAAAACCAAAGAACATATTTTCCAAGAGTTAAATCGGGAGATTTTTGATCATGCAGACTCTTCAGAGTATATGTCTGTGGCGACTAAGGGATTGTCGGAAGAATTAATTCACAGAATATCTGACGATAAACACGAGCCGGATTGGATGAGGGAGTTTCGTTTGAAAGCTTTGAAAATATTCAGAGAAAAAGCTATGCCGAAGTTCGGCCCGGATCTTTCTAAGATTAATTTTGACGATATCGTTTACTACGCTCGTCCCGGTGAGATCAAAGGCACGGAGAAGTGGGAAGATGTGGCACCAGAGATCAGGAAAACCTTTGAACGTCTCGGCATACCAGAAGCAGAGCGAGAAGTATTGGCTGGCGTTGGTGCTCAATATGAATCCAATACGGTCTATCATAAATTACAGAAAGAGTGGGAAGATCTGGGAGTAATCTTTGAAGACATGGATGTAGCAGTGCAGAAGCATCCTGATCTGGTACGAGAATATTTCATGACCAAGTCAGTACCACCGGCTGATCATAAGTTCGCCGCTCTGCACGCTGCTGTCTGGTCCGGCGGCACCTTTCTCTACGTGCCGGCAGGTGTGAAAGTGACCAAACCTTTGCAAGCCTACTTCCGGATGAACGCGCGCAAGATGGGACAGTTCGAGCATACGTTAATAATTATCGAAGACGGTGCGGACGCACACTACATCGAAGGCTGCAGCGCACCGAAATATAACAGCGGTGAGATTTCACTCCACGCCGGTTGCGTTGAAGTTATCCTCAAACCTCATAGCAAGTTTCGCTATAGCAGTGTGGAGAATTGGAGTCGCAATACGTACAACCTGAATACGAAACGCGCCATCGTAGATGAATACGCTCACATGGAGTGGATCGGCGGCAATATGGGTTCTGGCATAACGATGCTCTATCCCTGCAGTATTCTTAAAGGCCGTGGAGCTTCTTGTGACCACCTAGGATTAGCTTTTGCCAATAAAGACCAAGTGCAAGATACAGGAGCGAAAGTGATGCATCTGGCCTCGGATACAACCTCACGAGTTGTGATGAAGTCAATTAGTAAAGCCGGTGGCAAATCAGTCTATCGCGGACTGTTGAAGGTTTCCAAAGGATCCAAGAATGTCGTGACATCGGTGAATTGCGATGCCTTGATCCTCGATGATATATCGTCTTCAGATACTATTCCCGATATGCAGATCAGCGAGAGTGATGTGACAATCGCGCACGAGGCTTCGGTTGGTAAAGTTGGTGAAGAGCAGTTGCTGTATCTGATGTCACGCGGCCTGACTCAAGAAGATGCGATGAGTATGATCGTCAACGGCTTCATTGATCCGATTGTGAAACAGTTGCCGTTGGAGTATGCGGTGGAGTTGAATAGGTTAATTGAGTTGGAGATGGAGGGGTCGGTTGGGTAGTCCGCCTCGTCATTGTCTTTGCGAGGTCGGCATCATGCGACCGAAGCAATCTAGCTGGTAGAATCGATAAATTAGATTGCTTCACCCGAAGCGTGTTTCGCAATGACAGAGAGGAGACGAGGCGCCTTGCTTGCACGAGGATGAGTGAAGAATAAATTTATAATATATGTCTTACGAACAACCCAAACAACAATTAGAATTCGAAGCAGATTTGATGACAGCCGAGCAGTATGCGAAGTTAGGTGAGTATCCGCGTCCATATGTCTTTGAGATTACCAATGGTGATTCAGCCGTGCATTATTTTGGCTCGTCACATTCATGTAATCCTGATCATCCACAGTTTTTAGAAATTAGGAAGCAGTTCGATAGCTTTAATCCAGACCTAGTAATGATAGAGGGATGGTCGGGTATAGAAGAGATGGCCGAAGAGGATCGTAAATTACTTGCTGATAATCCTCCGGAGGTGATTATTGAGAAAGTTGCTGAACCAGGTTTTACAGCAAAATTGGCTTATGATAAGCAAATACCTATTGTTTCTCCAGAAGCAAAATTAAGTGAGGAAATAGACTACCTTCAGCAGCAGGGCTTTCGGCCAGAAGATATAACCGCATATTACATAGCTCGTGAAATAACCGGATACCAGAGAAAGCGGGAACCTGAACTATTTCAAGAGACAATGCAACGGTGGTTGAATCAGGTGGTGCGAACTGCGGGATGGTTGGATCTAGAGCTTGAGGAGGTATTAAAGAAGATTGAAGAAATAAGTGGTGCGTCGACAGATATTACAGACAAGGATTTGTACCATTCTTTGGTTGATCCTATACCATGGAGTGATAAGCCGGATTTCCATATTACCAACAGTATCGCTCAAAGATTAAATCTATTTCGTGATAATCAGATGATGTATAGACTTAGAGAGTATAAAGAAAAATATAAACGTATTTTTATAGTCTTTGGAGCCAGTCACGCAGTGATGCAGGAACCGGCGATTAGGAAGATGATGGAGGATTAGCCCGCGAAGCGGTAGGTGTCCTGCTAGCAGGACACTATTGCGTCACGCTGAGCGTGACGCCTACCCTTCGGCAAGCTCAGGGTTTAAGACATGCTTATGAAATCAGTTTTAACTACCTTGCGAGATATTTCTGTACCTGCTCGACAAAAGGCATGGGCCGAGGTTGATTTTGGAGCAACTGAAAAAAGATTATCAGGCGAACAGGTTATCATCGATGAACCAGCCTCTGGCTGGGATTGTCAGAGAATAGTTGTCGAAGCTGATGCTGATATTCAGTATGTGATGATTCAAAATGATAGAGCTCAGCTCGATTCATTCCGGACGCGACAATTTTATTTGCAACAAAATGCTAAGTTAGAATTGATAACTATTATTCTTGGTGGAGCCACATCAGAATTAATCCAAGAAGTATATTTAGAAGGAGCCGGCGCGGCCAGTCTACAAAAAGTTGTAGTCATTGGAAACGGTGAACAGAAAATAAATCTCATAGCTAATAACATTCACGCCGCGCCGGACTGCCACTCTGATATCACAGTCAAGACGATTTTGTCAGGTTCGGCTATTTCAGCCTTCAATGGCTTGATCAAGATTCATCAGGGCGCACATCAGACCAATGCTTATCTGCGACATGATACCTATGTGTTATCTGAGACAGCTAAGAACATTACTATTCCAGGACTCGAGATCGATGCTAACGATGTGAAGGCGAGCCATAGCGCCAGTCAGAGTAAGCTACGCCCAGACGACTTGCTTTATTTGACCAGTAGGGGTTTGATGAAAGAAGAAGCACAGCTGCTGATACTACAGGGGTTTGTTCGAGGAATAGGAGAAAGGATAAAGGAGGATAGGGTAAGGGAACAAACGGCAGGTTTACTACAGACTAAAATCAATCAATGTTAAATCCGCGTAAAGATTTCCCTATCTTGAGTCGGCAGATACGTCATTCGACAGGGTCGAGTCAGACACTGATCTATCTTGATAATGCTGCTACTACGCAGAAGCCCAATGCTGTCATCGAAGCAGAAGCGGAATATTATCGTCACTACAATGCCAACGTGCATCGGGGCATTCATACCTTAGCCGAAGAAGCAACCAAAGCTTACGAAGAAGCGCGTTTCAAAATAATGCGCTTCATCGGTGCACGTAGCGAGCGGGAAATTATTTTTACCAAAGGTACGACCGAAGGTATCAATCTGATAGCGCAAACATGGGGTCGCAAATTCTTGCAACCAGGTGATCAGATTATTATTCCCTATCTCAACCACCATTCTCATATCGTGCCGTGGCAAATGCTGGCCGAAGAGAAACAGCTAGAGTTACGCTGGCTCAAGGTATCACCTGATGGACAGCTCAATTATGATCAGTATCGATATTATCTCCAGTCAGGCAAGGTGAAATTAGTGGCGCTGACCCACGTGTCTAATACTTTGGGAACGATTTATCCCATGAAGCAGATGATTGCCGAAGCTCATCAAGCTGGGGCACTAGTGTTGGTTGATGCGGCGCAGAGTATTGGCTACCGCTTGGTAGATGTCAAAGATATGGAGCCTGACTTCTTGGTTTTCTCCGGGCACAAGATGTATGGTCCGACTGGTACCGGCGTACTCTACGGTGCAGAAAGTATCCTGGAGTCTATGCCGCTCTACCATGGAGGCGGAGAGATGATCCGAGCTGTGACCAAAGATGGCTTCGTAGCTAATTATTTACCCTGGCGTTATGAAGCTGGCACGCCCAATATCGCTGGTGTCATTGGTTTGGGTGCGGCAGTCGATTATTTACAACGCTACAGCCAAGATTGGCTCTTGGAACATAGCCATCAGATTACTGCCTATGCACTGCAGCGGTTAGCTCAGCTACCCGATGTCCGTCTGGTGGGAGCGACTTCGGCTGATCATAGAGTAGGAATTATTGCTTTCAATTTGAATGGCGTTCATCCTCATGATGTAGCAGCTGAACT
>CAZPQR010000052.1:0-5104 GCA_964588865.1 uncultured Gammaproteobacteria bacterium | reverse complement strand
GCGCGGCAGATCACACGGCCGTTACGCGATTTGGAACGGCAAGCAACTACCATGGCGCAGGGAAATTTGGGCTCATCGATTCATACCAGTCGAAGCCTTATTCCCTTGCGCGAGGCGCATCATGTAGCGGCTGCACTCGAGAGTGCGCGGGTCAAAATCTTGCAATCCTACCAAGAGCTAGAATCTCAAGTGGCCGAGCGCACTTGGGATCTGCAAGTCAAAGTTCATCAATTGAGCCAAGCCGAGCAGCGTATTCAAGCGTCCAACAAAGCTCTAGCAGAATCCTTGGCCGTCAATCAGCGTCAACGTGTGGTGTTGCAAGATGTTCTGGATAATATGCCGGTCGGCGTCATGATTAGCCGCGCTGCCAATGGTCCGGTGGAGTTTATCAATCGACGAGCTTTGCAATTATTGGACGGCAACAAACGGGGTGGTGATTATGCCGAACGCTATCAGATCTATCAAGCCGAAGGCAAAGCGCTGTATCCTGCTGCTCAGCTACCGATTAACTTCAGCTTCAGCAGTAAGAAAGGTGATTACAAAGAAGATCTCTTCGCCCGCCGACCAGATGGCAGTTTCATCCAGCTCTATGCTCAATCATCGGTACTTTACGATAAGGTAGGGCAGGTAGAACTGACGATTATGATCTTTGACGATATTACTGCCCGCAAAGAAATTGAACGTCAGAAGTCGGAGTTCGTCTCGGTGGCCTCACATCAATTACGTACACCGCTTACTGGAGTCAAATGGTTTGCGGAGTTATTACTAGATAAACGAAGTGGCAAGCTGAGCGAGAAACAGCGAGCTTTCGCCGATAATATATTACAGTCTACTGAACGACTGATTAGTTTGGTCAATGATTTGCTGAATGTTTCTCGTATCGAGTCACATCGAGTAGCGATCACACCAGAACCAGTGGATATTAAGAAGTTGCTGGAGAGTTTGCAATTACAATTGACGCCCTTATGGACTGCCCGTCGACAGACGATCAAATTGGACTCACCTGATCGCATCCCGTTGATTTCACTGGATCCTAAGTTCATTGCTGAAGCTTTTACCAATTTGTTATCCAATGCCATTAAGTATTCTCCCGATGGCAGTACGATAGCTATGGCCATCGAGCTGCGTCCGAGTGATATTCTCGTTACCGTCAGTGATCAAGGACTGGGAATCCCGTTGGTAGACCAACCGAAACTATTTACCAAATTTTTCCGAGCTGATAATGTAGTGAAGAAGGAGACTGAAGGTACGGGACTGGGACTGTACGTGACGAAGCGAATTATTGAAGCTTCTGGTGGAACTATTTCCTTCCAATCAGTAGAGAACCAAGGTACACAATTTTTCATTACTTTGCCATTGTCGGGCAGTCCTAAGATCAAAGGTGAAAAACAATTAATCTAATATGTCTAAGTCTAATATCAAAGTATTGGTGGTCGAGGACGATCCTTTCTTGTCCAAAGTGTATGAGAGTTCATTTGCTGGCGCTGGCTACACCATGGCCTATGCTCATGATGGCGAAGAGGCTCTGCAGCAGATGAAGAGCTTTCTGCCTGATCTGGTACTTTTGGACCTTGTCATGCCCAAGAAAGATGGCTTCGAAGTTTTGGAAGCGGTCAAAGCTGACCCCTCGTTAGCAGGGATCAAAATCGTTATCTTGAGTAACTTGGGGCAGCCCGAAGACAAAGCTAAATGTCTGGCTTTGGGCGCTGTCGATTATTTGATCAAGACGGATATTGCCATTTTAGATTTGGTAGCTAAAGTTCCAACCTATGTTAGCTGATCGTTTGGCTTCCCATGAATTGCGCGATTTGATCGTTAAGCCGGGATTTATCACGGCCGATGAATTTCAATCGGCTATCAACGAAGCGCAGCACAGTGGCAAATCACTAGCTACTGTTATTTTAGAAAAAAGTTATCTAACAACTGAAGAGTTGACACGACTGACGGCCGATCATTTCCGTTTACCTTTCGTTCAGCTCAGTCGTACCGCTGTTCCAGCTGAAGTTATTCAGTTGATTCCGGAATTGGTAGCGCGCGAGCATCGGGCGATTGCTTTCGGTTCTGATCCGGCTGGTATCAAGGTGGCGTTCGTTGATCCCTTGGATACGGTCGCTGTGGAGAGTTTGAAGAAAGCCGTCGATCATCCAATCATTGTCTGCGCCGCTACAGAAGACGACATCGCTGCTGGCTTGGGTGCTTATCCGCATCATTATCTGGATGGTATCAAAGAGCTGGCACTGGCAGCCGCCAAGCAACAAGGAGATAGTAGTGGTATTAGTGACGGTCTAATTAAACTGTTCGAGGCTTTGCTTAATTACGCCGTAGTTAATCATGCTTCGGATATTCATCTCGAACCGTATGAAGATCGTTTCTTGGTGCGGTATCGTATCGACGGTGTCATGCATCATGTCATTGACCTGCCTAAGGCCATAGGATTGCCTATAATCAATCGTATTAAGGTCTTGGGTAAGATGAAGCTTGATGTCAAGAATACCCCTCAGGACGGCAAATTTCGCTTCGGCCAAAGCACTGCCGCCATCGATATTCGTGCTTCCATTGCTCCCTTGGTAACGGGTGAGAAAGTGGTTTTGCGTTTACTTAGTAGTCGTCATCGCTCATTGAATCTTGGCGATCTAGGACTGACCGCTGATCAATTACGCTTGCTGACAGTATTAGCCAAGAAGAAGCAGGGGATGATCATTTCTTGTGGGCCAAGTGGCTCGGGCAAAACTACTACTTTGTATGCGCTGCTGAAGAAAATGAATTCCGAGCAAGTTACTATCGCCAGCATCGAAGATCCGGTAGAGTATGATCTCGAGGGTGTCAATCAATTGCAAGTTAATGAAGCCTTCAATCTGTCTTTTAGTGAAGGGTTGAAAGTTATTTTGCGTCAGGATCCGGATATTATCATGATTAGCGCTATACGTGATATCGCGACCGCACATTTAGCCAATAATGCCGCGTTGACAGGACATCTGGTTCTGACCAGTCTTGATGGTAATGACGCTATCAGCGCCATCGGTCGTCTGCGGGAGCTGGAGCTTGATCCCTTTCCTTTGGCCACGAGTCTGCAGGGTATCGTCGGGCAGCGACTGGTGCGCAAGATTTGCTTCAACTGCCGCATTAGTTATGATCTTAATGACAAAGAGCGAGAAGTGTTGGCACAACAGTTTCGTCTGACTCTAGAACAAACTCCCAAACATCTCTATCGCGGCAAGGGTTGTGATGTCTGTGGTCAAACTGGCTATCGTGGTCGGGTAGGACTCTTTGAAGTCTTGGAAATTACCGAATCATTACGTCAAATGATTGTCGACAATCAACCAGCTGAAGCTCTCGCCAAGGCGGCTCAAGCAGGAGGTTGGCGTAGTTTACGTCTGGACGCCATAGACAAAGTCTCGTCCGGTCTGACGACAGCGGACGAGGCGTTTCAAGTATTATTATAAGTTAGCGAGCGGTGAAAGTGGCGGAGATAATCTGGCCACTTTTGTTTTGGGCTGGTAGATCTTGGGAAGCGATGAACTTGAGATCGCTGTTGTCCGCATGCATAACGAGCAGATATTGTTTGCCGCTCTGAAGCTTGTCAGCAGTAGCAATAGTGATATTGGAGCTAGAGCCAATAGGATAGAGGATGCTCAGACCGAGTATCTTGCCGGGTTTACCGTTATCACTCTCATGAACTACCAGATAGCCCGGAGTATCGAACGTGACTTTCTTGATAACTACACGGTCACCACTGGCACTGATGCCGGAGAGCGGTCCTGATTGGCCCAGTGAGCAACCAGAAATGGTCAATAATACGCCAGCCATCAAGGTAGCAAAAAGTAGCTTTTTCATGTATATAGTATAGCATGTGCAACGGGTAGTGATAAGGTTTCTGTGCTATTATTACAGCTGTTTATTATGAAAGTTTGGATTCATCTCAATACCTATAATGAGAAAGACAACCTTGAACCCATGGTACGAGCTATCTTAGCTCAGCCCCTCGGTGACTTTACCTTGGCTATTGTTGATGACAATTCTCCTGATGGCACTGGTAAGATCGCCGACACGTTAGCCCAAGAGGATAGCCGCATCAAGGTTATTCATCGCTCACACAAAGAAGGTATCGGACCAGCCTACCGAGCTGGTTTCAAGCAAGCTCTGGCTGCTGATTATGATGCTTGTATTCAGATTGATGCTGATTTCTCTCATGATGCTGCTGATCTACCACGACTCATCGCTCGTCTCAATGAGGGAGCGGATATGGTTATTGGTTCACGCTATGTGCCTGGTGGACGCGTAGAAGGTGTGCCTGTGTATCGACAATGGATCAGTCGATTGGGTAATTGGTATATCGAGAAGAAGCTGCATCTGCCAGTTAATGATGTCACAGCTGGTTTCGTGGGATTTCGTCGTCGAGCCTTGGAGCAACTCGATATCGCAACTATCGGATCGTTTGGTTATGCTTGGCAGATCGAGACCAAAGTGCGTGCCGTCAGGCAACGTCTATCTATAGTTGAGTTGCCAATTATTTTCCGCGAACGCAGAGCTAATCAATCTAAATTTACTTGGTCGATTGCCCGTGAATGTATCGCGGTAGTCAATCGTTTAGCCCTTTCTCATCATGATCACTAAATTGCGCCGTTACTGGCCCGAACTCCTATTGGCGGTTATTATTATTGGACTTCTGTTCTGGCGTCTGGATTGGGCGGGGATGTTGGGCGATGAATCAGCCTATGCTACGCGTGCTTGGCGTTGGGTGGATTTCTTATTCTCACCATTCCAGACAACTCCATGGCAGTGGTACAACCCTTTGCCGTGGTGGGTATTTCTTTCTTTTCATGACGCGCCACCGCTAGCTTTCTGGTGGCAACATGGTGCTCTAACTCTATTGGGTGCTTCAACCTGGGCAGCGCGTTTGCCTGGGGTGCTGGCAGGAATCGGAGTAGCGGTCTTGCTGTATGACTGTTTGCGGCAGACCTTCTCGCGACGTACAGCTGTCGTGGGATTAGCTGTGCTCGCTGCACTCACTCCCTACTATTGGTTGCAACGGACCGCTTTGTTAGAGCCAACGATGATGCTGTGGATAATGCTGGCGCTAGTTTCGTACCTGCGCGCCAGCAAA
>CAZPQR010000051.1:0-5308 GCA_964588865.1 uncultured Gammaproteobacteria bacterium | reverse complement strand
TCCAAAGGCACCTTCATCCGTCTCGATGATTTGCGTGAGCGTGGCATACCACCTTTGGCCTATCGATTCTTCGTGTTGCAGACGCATTACCGCAAGGTGTTGCAGTTCTCCTGGGAAGCACTGGAAGCAGCTAAGACGGGATTATTGAATTTGATTGATCAAGTGGTTTATTTCCCTGATTCGGTAGGTTCCTGTGCTGACTATGATCAGAAATTTATCGAAGTTATCGATAATGATCTGGCTACGCCGCAGGCTCTGGCAGTGATGATGGAGATGTTGGGCTCGAGACAATCAGCGGCGCAGAAGATGGGCAGTGTCGAGTTGATGGATAGCATCTTGGGACTTGGGCTGGTAGACGAGCGTAAGCGTCGTAGGCAGTTGCCGCAGATTGTTTACCCGTTACTCAATGAACGGGTGAAAGCTCGTGAAGACAAAGATTGGAAGCGTTCTGATCGTTTGCGTGAGGAGCTGTCCAAGCTGGGAGTGGAGATCAAAGACACGAGTGATGGCCAGCAGGCGGTGATGCGGTACTAAGAGTGTAGAAACTTAGCTGGCAATATAAAAGCTGATAATTATGGCATCAACTCAATTGAAGCGCTATGAGCTGAAGGGTAAAACTCTTTGGCTTTTTGGTTGTGAACATATTCATACTACTTCGGATCAGACGTTTACATTATTAGATAAACGAATGCATCAATTTGCCCAGCAGTATGGAAATAAAGTCATATTAGCTGCAGAAGGCGTTGTCCCTGATGAACGCTCATCATTACCTCGAATGATCAAGAAATATCGGGAAATGGGCTATTTGTCATTTGTCTCACAACAATTATCATGCTCAGTTAGAAGCATCGAAACAACAGAAGCCAAAATTATTTCACAAACAATAGCAGCCAAGAAATATCCCGAAGAAGATGTCTTGGTCTGGTTGGTTCTCAATAGCATTGATTGGAGTCCACGTACGCGCACGATACGTTCCGTCCGAGCGATTAGAAGTTCTATTGACCAACGATTAAAATACGGCGGCCCGCACAGTCGTTCGTGGAGAAGTTTGGCAGATCAACAGCTAATGCATCAGGTTGATATGCGGATCAAGACACGGCTTGGTCGCGGGATACTGACCAAGGCTGGAAATATCGACCGAGCTTGGCTCCATCATATTAGTAACCCCTTTGGTAGGGGGTACTATGCTCGAGTTGGGCGATTAGTGAATCTGCAACGTGAGTTATTACTGGCCGCCAATATTCATAAGATTTTGGGGCATAATCATTGTTTTGTCGTTGTGGGGCATAATCACGTAGGTGTTATAGCCGAAGACTTACGCCAACGAGGGGTACTTATTAGGTAAGGTATTTGGTCTCTAACTATCTATTTCTCTGACTCAGATTCAGAAGTTGTAGATGTTGGCTTCATGATAGGGAAGTGGATGATTTCACGAATTGACCAGGTATCAGTAAACAGCATAACGAGCCTATCAATGCCAATTCCGATGCCGCCGGTAGGTGGCATGCCGTAGCTAAGTGCTTCGATGAAGTCGGTATCCATCGGATGAGCCTCTTCATTTCCGGCTCTCATTTCCTTCTGCTCGTTCTCGAAACGCTCCCGTTGTATTATAGGATCGGTGATTTCTGTCCAACCGTCGCAAATTTCTTTTCCGTTAATGTAGAGCTCGAAACGCTCAACGTAGCCAGGTGCTGATATCTTTTCTTTGGCAAAAGGTGATACTTCTTTCGGATAATCAATAATCCATGTTGGATCTATAATTTTTTGTGTCATACTTTCGAACAGCGCAAAGATAAGTTGCCCCCGCGAAGAACTGCTGCTTATTGGGCATTCTCGTTTCGTGCAGATTTCGACTAGCTCATCGTGCGAGATTTGCTCAACATCTAAACCAAGCTCTTGATTTATTAAATCCGTCATGCGGATTCTTGGCCAGGGTTCCGATGAGAAAAGAGAGTTATTGATTTCATTCGCGATGAATCTAAGTAGTTGTTCGGCCCGATCCATCGTGCCTTGATAGTCGGTATACGCTTCGTACCATTCCATCATCGTGAATTCTGGATTGTGGGTCTGATCGACTCCCTCGTTTCTAAAGTTTTTACCAATTTCGTAAATTTTTTCGTAGCCTCCTACCAATAGCCTTTTAAGATAAAGTTCAGGAGCGATACGCAGATACATGTCCATAGCGTAAGTATTGATACGTGTTTTAAACGGTCGAGCGTTGGTCCCACCGTACAATGGTTGTAACACGGGGGTCTCAACTTCGGTAAATTCTGATTTGTTTAAGAAAGTTCGTATTAAAGTAATGATTTTGGATCGCTGCTTAAAGCGTTCGAAGACATCTCTATTAACCATCATATCGAGATAGCGCTTCCTAAATCGAGTCTCTTTGTCTTGAAGTCCATAAAAGTTGGCGGGGGGTTGAAGTGTTGCCTTGGTCAGTAATGTTGTGGTAGTAATAAGTACCGATTCCTCACCGGCTTTAGTTTTGAATCGTTCACCAACGACAGATACGATATCTCCGAGTGACAGCGAAAAAGGCTCTTTGGCCACCAGCTGAATCTTGCCGGATTCATCTTGCAGTGTATAGAAAGCTAATTTGCCGAAATCACGAATAGAAAGAATTCGTCCAGCTATTTCGACGGTTGTTCCAATTGATTCGTTAAGCGCTTGTCGAGTTGTAAGTCTCATAATGTGCCTCTTGATGTAAAAAGTGAATTAGTTGTTCAACGTGATGTTGTTTTTGTTGTATAGAATCTTTCGGTTTGGCAATCGTAGTGACTAGAAACTTTGTCTCCTGACGATAGTCTTGGTAGGTCTGCCACCACGTAAGTCTAACTATTTCGTGATAATACGGTCGGTAGCTTGGTGTCGGCATTATAGCAAGGGCGTATCGGCCGTCAATCTTGGCTATGAGGTTGGATTGCTCAATATAAGCAATAAACTGTGGTGTGAGATGAATAAATGTTAGGCTCGTAAACGTGTTAAGCAGTTTGGTGACATAATGAGGGAAATTGTTCAGGTGTACAAGGTAGATACGGGCAATAATCTCCTCGATAGTAAGCGGCCTTTTATCTGCGAAGATCTCAGGGAAGCAGTATTGTTCGAGGTAGGTTGCTACGAGCTTACATAGCTTCGAGCGATATGTGTCACCATGAAGGAAAGTGTGAGGATTAAGAAGTTTACTAATATAGAGAAATCCATAACGCATATGTAATGCGTCATCTCGAAGTATATCTAGAGAGATGTGTGCCACGTGGATTTCTGTTCCACGGAAGAAAATCCGCTCATGTCTTCGAATTTGGGGTTCTGCACTATAAATATATAGAAGATCTATATCGCTTTTTCTGGACCTCCATGTTCCAATAAAAAATGAACCATAAAGAATAATTGATTGTGGTGATGAATCGAATAGCTTAATAAAATCTTCAAGAAATGAATGACGGGACCTTTGTACTTGAGAGTCTATTTTGATTGTAGGGGTTAATAGCATTAGACGGGTTTGAAAACTATTTCCGAAGCCTTGAAAAAAGTCTTGGTGTAGTCAATGGCAGCCTCAGAGGAGAATGGTGCACAAGTGTAGATATCAACGGTAAAGAATGAGGCGTTATCCCAAATGTATACTTGTACGCCTGATTCAGCCCAAATGGCAACCGCTTCAAGTCCGGCGTGTTTAGCGTTGAATTTGGTACCAGCAGTCAAATTCTTGACAATGGGTCCAAATAGGATTGTCATTTTTAGCATTTTGGAGAGACCGTAGATGTAGTCACTCAGCGATGCTTCTGAAGGCCGTTGAGTGAACAATCCTTCGATAACGATTCGTTGACGATAGATATGGGGAGCAAGATCTTTCATTGAGCTGTGAATCTGGAAATTAATAATCTGACAATAGATATCAACATTATATTTGTCGGCTATAATTACCGACGGCCAACTATTTTGGGCTAACTGTATTTCAAATATCGTAAACTGTGATTTAAGTTTGTATATATGCGACGGCTATATAAATAATAGACGGCTATATTTATACTGATTTTATCAAATGATAATCTAGTGTCAATGAAATATTCTTAATTTTTTTTTGAGAAGATCCAACTTTAGACTGAATTAATTTTTCGTATATTTGAATTTCATGACTTAATATTAAAGTATATAAATAGGTGATGATTTTAACCTAAGTTTCAGCGCAGAGGAGCGTGATCTTGACAATTTTTGCCACTTCGCTATGCTTAAGCCGTCTGTTAATAAATAGACGGCTTATGATAAATTCAAACATAATCGCGGCTAATGCCTTTGTTCTAGAGGCGGTACTCATTATTAACCTTACAGTTGCCTTATTGGTACTGATCAGAGGTATTAAGGAGTCCGTTTATAGATCGTTTTTCGTTTTTTTGCTACTAGTATCGGCATGGGTTTTGATACGCTTTATTGACAACTGGTATTCTTATGTCAGTCCAAGTGTTTCAATTTGGTCTCAGCTAGCCATTTTGCCGCCATTGTTTATTCCCTTTTTCTTTTTCCGATTCATCAATAGCTTTACTGGCCAATGGGGTAGTGTGGGGTTACGAGAGAAAATTATGTTGCTATTGCCAGCCATCGTTATGACTGGTTTTATTTTTACACCTTATAACGTAGTTTCCTACGATAATAATTTATTCAAGCCGGGTAGTCTTTATATCTGGTTTAGTATTTATTTCGTCTTATTGGTGACCTACAGTTTAGTAATTCTCTGGCGACAGAGATATACCATGGCTTCATGGCAACGTGCTCAAGCTAATAATATGTTCTGGGGCTCATTACTGACAGCTCTATTTGGCATTATGTTTTCTTCAATCTTACCTTTATTAGGATTCGATAAATTCTATTATATCGGTAGCATGTCATCTGCTTTCTTTAGTATTTTGATCTTCGTGACCATAACTAAGATGGTTATTTCAAAGGAATAATATGAATACATTAATTTTAGATTCTCAATTAGTGGCACTTGGACTTGTATCGTTACTCAATTTATCGCTTGGAATTTTTGTTTTCTGTAAAAATTACAAAAGTAGATTAAATAGGATATTTTTATTTCTGGCCTTAGCAATATCTGCTTGGTGCTTAGCCACTTTTTTTAACACTTTGTTTTATTATAATCTGCCAGTTTTTGATTTTTTCGAGCGTACAACCTTTATTAGCGGCATGTTTATCGCCCTTCTATTTTATCTTTTCGCCTCCAATTACCCGTATGAAGAAGCTAGGAACAAACAGTGGTTTATTTGGCTCTATAGTTTATTAATTTTTGTGGCATCAATATTAACTTTTTTTACTC
>CAZPQR010000050.1:257-5421 GCA_964588865.1 uncultured Gammaproteobacteria bacterium | reverse complement strand
GCTCCCCACCACAGGGAGCTTCGGTGTAACTATCGACAGAGCGAAGACTCTGCCGGCCCTAAGTGTAACCGAAATTTTTTCTCCTTATACGGCGGTTGGGGTGTGGCGTTGGTCCATATCCGTCGGTCGGATATGGTAATTAGAACGGGAACCCACAGCTAAGCACCGTGGTGAGAGGGGTTTCCAGGGCAGGAAATAACCCTCAAGGAAGCCGTGCCGGGGCCCCGTTTTTATCTGATTGAGAAATATGTAAAGTACAAGACAGATTACTAGCATACGAGTATTGTATATGATTGTCAATAGGGTTGTGTTATAGTGGTGTTATGAGGCTATTTATAGGAATTTGTCTAACAGTGGCTATCGCTTTGGCTCTTTTCCAGACTGTTTTGCTGCAGCCACTATGGCACGACGCAGTGTTTGCTTTGATCGACCCGTCATCAAGTCTGGCGCCTCAGCGTCACCAACTGCTGAACCATTTTCGTTATGGCTCATCGTTGCAGGGATTAAATTTCTCCACTCCAGAGCTGCAGCATATCAGGGACATTGATGGATTATTACATCGAGAGGCTAGTGTAGTGTGGGTGATAATAGCTACTTTATTATTAGTAGTAATTTTTTTCACAGCCGAAACTAGAAAGAACCCGCCTCGACTCGCCGTCTTCGGCGAGGCGGGGAAATTGGAAATTAAGGACTTTCAAAGAGCTTGCGTGATAGTTATAGTTGCTATTGTTGTGCTGACAGCGATTATTGGATTACAATTTGAGCCACTCTTTCGAATGGCTCATTCATTATTATTTACTGGCGGTAATTGGGAATTTGATCCGTCGACTGATCTGATTATCCAACTCTATCCACCGAAATTTTTCTTATATTTTTTTGTGCTGTTGTTGCTGACGCTTGAAGACGCATTGTTGCTAATCTATTTTTTGCTTGGCTTACTAAGATCTCGTCGATAATATCGAGCCGCCTCGTCAGGATCAATAGGATTGATCACGATACCAGAGCCGATCTCGACACCAGCCCAGATAGAGCCGCGAGGAACTACCTTCAGATAGAGGTGCTGGTCGTTATCATTGATTACCTGATGGAAGTAATAGTTATACGGTAAATGTAATTTGGCGATGCGCTGCAGGATGTGTTTCATGATCTTGGCCATGGATTGTAGCTCGACTTGATTGAGTTCGGTGATATTATCACGATGAGCAATGGGCATGATCCAGACCTCATAGTTATACAGTGAAGCGTAAGGAGCGAAAGCGATCATATGTTTGTCGCGATAGATCAGGCGCGGGCTACGGCTTTCTTTCTTGATAACATCGCAATAGACACAACGACCAGTCTTAATTTTGTACTCTTGTTGCTTGCGTGATTTGTCGAGCAGGTGTGGGGGGACGAAATTAGTGGCGAAGATCTGGGAGTGCGAATGGTGCAGTGAAGCGCCGGCCTTACCACCGTTATTTTTGAAAATTAATATGTACTCGATCTTCTTGTTTTTGGACAGCTCGGTGGTTCGTTTGACGTAGGACTCGAGGATTCTCTCCAGATGTATCGTCGGCATCTCGTCCATGTGAATGCGAGGATTGGAGGTCTCGACGACAACTTCTTGTTGGCCGTAGGCTTTGGGGTTGTTGAGAGAAACGGCCGGATATTTGTTGAGTAGTACTTTGACCAACCAATCTTTCTCCGGACCAATAGTTAGTAGCGCTTTTTCTTTCTTCAAATTCTTGGCACTGAAGACCGACTCGGTAATATGATGGTCGTCGTGCTGAGGCTCAACTTGCTGAAAGTCATGAGGACGTTTGGCACGGCGAGGAGCGATGATAACGTATTTATCTTGGATATAGTCTTTGCGTACTTCTGGCTTGCGGATCATAGGAGATGGTTATAGATTTTTTGATATTGTTTGGCTGACCGAGCCCAAGAGAAATCTTGTCGCAGGCAGCGATTAACTACAGTATACCAACGTTTAGGGCTTTGGTATACCGTGAGAGCGCGTCGTATCGAGGTCAGGAGAGCGGCGCTAGAATAGGTAGTAAAGGTGAAGCCTGTCTGGTTATTGCCGACGCTATCTTTGAGTCCACCAGTGCTTCTAACGATTGGTACAGCACCATAACGCATAGCGATCATTTGCCCTAGACCGCAGGGTTCAAAGCGTGAAGGCATCAATAATACATCGGTAGCGGCGTAGATTTTCTGAGCTAGGACCAGATCGAGTTGTGGGCGGAAAACTATGGCCTCAGGATATACTTTTGCTAGTTGAGAAACTGCTTGTTCAATCGGAGCATCTCCTTGTCCCAAGACTATCAGCTGCATTGATTGGGCTAATTTGGGAAGTAGCGGTAGTAGTAAGTCGATACCTTTCTGCGGCGTGAGCCGAGTAATAAGGGCTACGAGTGGTTGGTTGTTATGAGGTAAACCAAGCTCTGTTCGTAACTGGCTTTTGTTGGCTGCTTTGCCTTGTTGCCAGGTCTTAGCTGTGAAGCGTCGGTAGATCAATTGATCGTGTGCAGGATCGAATGTTTTGGTATCAATGCCATTGAGGATACCGGCAAAATCATATTTTCTTCGTTTCAGGTATGATGCCAGCCCGAAGTCTTGAGAGCCATTCATTATTTCGCGAGCGTAAGTCGGACTGACAGTGGTTACTTTGTTAGCTGATAAGATGGCTACCTTGAGAATATTTAACACCGAGTCGTCATAATAATCTTCCAACAGCGCCAGCTCATTGTCGGGGCTGAGCTTTATTTTGGGTAATATCCGGTGACTACCAATGCCTTGATGTGCTAGATTGTGAATCGTGAAAACAGTAGGAATAGTTGGCCAACTGGTTTCGCGTTGGTAACGATTGTCGATTAGCGTTGGGATCAGACCAGTATGCCAATCATGACAATGAATAATGTCAGGTCGCGGTAGTAACGAGCCGACAAGCTCAATCACGCAGTAGGAGAAGAAGCTGAAAAGCTCAATGTCAGCTTCAATATCGCTGCTGTAGGGTGACTGACGTTGAAAGAGTGGGTGTTGGACAAAATAATAATCCACCGCAGCGCCAGAGCGACGCCCTTGATGAACCGTAACCTTGGTCGGGATACCAGCGAAGTCCAAGGTAGCGGAGCGACTACTGACGTGGGTTAGTAATTGCAGCTGCTTCTGGTCGTACAACGGCAGAACCACAGCTGCGCGATTGGTGCTGGTGGTCAGTGCTTGTGGCAATGAGCCGACAACATCAGCTAAGCCGCCAATTTTAACGAAAGGCGTGCATTCAGCCGCTACATGAAGGATAAGTTTTGGGGCAGGCATTAGAACTTTTTAATTTGCTGGTAGATCGAGAGTGGCAAAGAAGTATAGGTATGATAATTCTCGATCAAGCTATCGCTAGGTAGATCTCCGTGATAATCAGTACCGCCAGTCGAGAATAATTTGAGACGCTTAGCCAACATGATGTAGTGCGCGGTTTGGTCCCAGTTATGATGAGAGGAGAAACACTCCAAACCACTAAGGCCAAGAGCTTTGAGTTCTTTGATAATTGAACCTTGTTCGAAATGTAACTGTTGTCCGGGATGAGCCAAGACCGGATAGCCGTGAGCCTTCTTGATCAACTTGATAACGGATCCGAAAGGTAGAGACACTTCGCTCAAATGAGTGCTCTGTCCGCGGGAGAAGAGCTTGTTGTAGATTTCGTAGTAATCATAATCAGCCTTGCCCATGATACGCTGCAGAGGTAGACGATTCTTCGGCGTACGCTGAATCTGGCGGATGACATTAGCCATGCCGATATAGGTAGCGGGCTGAGCGAAAAGTTCGACAATGTCCAAGTAGATACCGCGCTTAGCCAGCAGGGGTATCAGGGATTCAATTTTTTTCTTGCGTTTGACCTGACTCTCACGCAAGAAGTCGTGCAGCTCGCTATTATTGAGATCAATATTATAAGCCAAGATGTGCAGCGTCATCTGTTTGTAGGCGGCGTAGATCTCGACGGCGGGGATTACTTTGATGCCGTATTTCTTGGCTGCTCCTTGGAATTCGTATTGCCCATGAATCGTGTTGTGATCAGCTAGAGCGGCCACGGTTACACCCTTTTTGTGCAACAAGGTGGCGAGTTCGGTAGGACTTTTGGATCCGTCAGAGAAGTGGGAGTGCATGTGGAGGTCGATGTAACCTTTGTTGGGCATAGTTTTTGTATATTATTGGGTCAGCCAGTTAGTTATCTGGGTGACCAGATTGGTATTGGGGAGATGACTAGTATCAAGTGTCAGACTTGGTAGTGGGCTCTCGGCTAGCAACTGTTCGTAGATGGATTGCAACTGGATGTAATCGGTAGGACTCTTAGCAATCCGCTGGTAGTGAGGATACAACCGTAGTCGGTCGGCGAGACGCTGCTCAAATAAGGCTTGATCTGGATTGACGCGGCAGAAAATTATCCGCGCGCCCAGAGCTAGTAGTTGCTCCTCGGTAGCATTATAGCTGATTTTGCCCAATCCGTGGAATCGGCGATAAGCAGCGTCGCTGATATGGAACTTTTCCCACAGCATAGTCCTGTCAGGCATAGCTTGCGCCAGCTTTATTTGGTGTTCGATAAAGGTCTGGCCATAGGTATCACCAAGTAAACCAATGTCACAGTTAAACCAGATACAGCCGTTGAGAAAGAGTGGGTTGGTATTACCTTGAGTCTCTAAAATTGGATACAACTGACTCATGACCCAGCTTTTGCCGGCCAGCTCTACTCCCTCGAAGATGATTATTTGTCGCATAAAATATAAAAATAATAATCAAGATCCAAACAGCAATAATCAAACAATATTTAATATACAAATTCCAATAAGGAAATGAAAGAAACAATTTGATTATTGTAGATTGAATAGTACTTGCGGCTCTAACGCAAGTTAATCGAATGCTGTGAGTTCTCGAATTTCTCCATCAGCAGTCGTGCATCATCAAGTAACTCTAGACTAACCTTGCGAGACTCTGGTTCGAACAGCCAGACAGAGCTGCGGACAGCTGTCAGAGCTTGGAACAGATTGATCATACGAATGTGCTCGATGGGTACATCGGCAAAGGGTAGGCCAGTATATTGTTCGATGAAATATTTCTTGAGATTATTGATATCTTTGCGAGGCAGGAAATTCTGCGACATGAAGTCAAACTGTTGGATGAAGGTGCCGACATC
>CAZPQR010000050.1:0-247 GCA_964588865.1 uncultured Gammaproteobacteria bacterium | reverse complement strand
TCACTCAAATCAATCCTAGACAATCTACGTGAACGCAGATTGCGCAAAATAATATTCTCCGGATGATAGTCGCCATAGATCAGAGATTTGGACTCGTCGTGTGCTGGTAGGCTGCTACCAATCAAAGCCAAGACGTTGAGGATTTTGGTACCTTGTTCTGTATCTAGGGCCATATATTTTTCTCGTGCTCGTTCTAAGCTTTTGATGATGCCTTGATCGTTATTCTCATTCATGGTTTCCGGTAAAT
>CAZPQR010000049.1:0-5561 GCA_964588865.1 uncultured Gammaproteobacteria bacterium | reverse complement strand
TCTAAGCTTTTGATGATGCCTTGATCGTTATTCTCATTCATGGTTTCCGGTAAATGGCTGACCGGAGTTTGATGTAGTTTCAATAACCACTGAGCAGATAACTGTAACGGCCAGAGCAACTCTTCAAAGCTAGGACGCTTCTTCAGGTGCCAGTACAACGTCTGTCCTTCTGAAGCTTCATAGACTAGAGCTTTCAAATCTTCAATATAGACAATCGGCTTGATGACCTGCAGCGAGCCTTGATCAAATCCGTGGTCACGGAGCCAATTGAGATTATGATAGGCGCGTAGTTTAGAGTTGTTGCTGGCTGCGCCGATAAATAATTTCAACCGATGATTTTCTGACCCTGTTTGCCAAGTTACTTTGCAGCCAATGACGGCAGCGAAGCTCTCGGGCTTGTGGTAGCGGTATTTATAAATATGGAAATAATCAACGGTGACCGGAGCGGTGACTTGGTAGCATTGTTGCATTACTTGCGACACTACGTGATGCAAGAAGTCAGCCTCTCGTAGGCGAGGTACGTCGGTTAGGGTGTGTTGGAAATTGGCGATCATAGGATTAAGAAGGGGTAGTTTCTTTGTGTTTAGATTCGATGGCTAATTTGAACAACTTGAGGTATTTGGCGGCTGGTAGATCCCATGAGAAAGACACCTTCATTCCTCGTAGAACAATACGCTTCCAAATCTCGCGATACTTATAAGTTTCTAGCGCGCGAGCAATGGTGAACATTAAGGTATACGAGTTATAGGCGTTGAAGACGAAGCCGATGCCCTTGGGATTGCTCTGCGGATCATAATTACTAATGGTCTCACCTAAGCCGCCGACTTCGCGTACGATCGGCACACAGCCGTAGCGGAGAGCTTTGAGCTGGTTGGTACCACAGGGCTCGAAGCGTGACGGTAGTAGTAGCATGTCGCCTCCAGCGTAGAGCAAGGTTTCTAATTCTGGTTGCTCAGCGTAGGGCAGGAGACAGAAGTGATCACTATGATCTCTAGCAATCTGTTCGAAATTCTTGATATATTTCTTATCGCCGTCGCCGAGGATGATGATCTGAATATCTTTGCGCAAGAGGTACGGGATCAATGGTAACAGCAGATCGATACCTTTTTGTTCGGCGATACGACTACTCATGACCATGATAGGCAATTGGTCGTTAATTTCCAAATTACACTTCTTCTGCAACGCTTTCTTGTTGTCATATTTCTTTTCGAGCGAATTACTGTCGTAACGAACCTTAATATTCTTGTCGACGATAGGGTTGAATTCGTTATAGTCGATGCCATTCACGACTCCGAAAAGTTTGTGTTCACGCTTTTGTAAAATACGATGTAAATCTTGTCCTAGGTGCTGTTGCAAAATTTCGTTACGATAGGTCTCGGAGACGGTATTGATAGCGTCGGCTGATAGGATGGCACGCTTAGCGAAGTTAATACGTTCAATCTTCTTGCTATCAGTGAAGAGCGGGAGGGCGGTACGACCATTGTCACGTTTAACACCGGGGATTTCCCACCACGCATGACCTAATTGGAAGTTGAGATTATGAATGGTGAAAACAGAAGTAGTATGTTTAAAAATAGTCTCCTGTTTGTAGCGCTTCTTCAGTAGCTCTGGGATTAGGCCGGCGTGCCAATCATGACAATGGATAATGTCGGGCTTAATATTCAATAGCTTCATAAACTCGATCACCGCTACATCGAAGGCGTAGAAACGCGCATTATCTATTTCTGATCCATAGAGACTCTTGGATCGACCGAAATACCGCTCAATAGAAATCAGATACACCGGCAACTTGGGAGCTAGTTCGGCCTGATAGAGGCTAGCACCAATAGTTGTTGTGCTGTCTATAACGATCGGCGTATTGTCGATGATTTTCTTGACCTTGTGTTTCTTGAGATCGGTGACCTGTTTGTAGAGCGGCGTGAAGATAATCACATTTTGCCCCAAACGCTGCAATGATTTGGGTAGTGACCGAGCCACATCACCCAAACCGCCGGTCTTGGCATAAGGATCGACCTCAGCCGACACAGAAACGATAGTGTAAGATTTGCGAGCCATAGATTAGGCGTATAGCTTAGTATGAGCACAGGTTAAGGCGCAAGCCAGTGCGTCGACTGCATCGTCCGGTCGAGGTAATTCAGGTAACTGCAATAACAACTGTACCATCTTGCCGACCGCCTGCTTGGAGGCTTGCCCATTGGAAGTCAGCGCTTGCTTGATCTGGCTAGGAGTGAATTCACGTACCGGCAAATTGTGCTGGCGACAGCTATACATAGCGACGCCGCGAGCCATAGCTACCTTGATACCGGTGGTGACGTTGGTGTTGAAAAATAATTCTTCGATAGCGACTAAATTTGGATGATAGGTGTTGATGATAGCTGTTAGCTGCTGACCAAGATAGAACAGACGATCGGGGAAGGCATCTGTTTTGGGCGTTGTGATGCTGCCACAAGCAATCATTGTCGGTCGGCCATCATAACGAATAACACCCCAACCGGTGTCAGCGAAGCCGGGGTCAATACCGAGTATGATCGTGGCTGGAGCAGCCATTAGACGTCAGCGTTGGTATAAACGTTATTGATATCTTCATCGTCTTCGAGTAACTCCAAGAGACGAATGATTCTATCTGGATCTGATGGAGTAATCAGTTCCTTGGGACGATATTCAAGCGCTGCATCGGACAGAGTCAGATTAAGTGCTTGAGTTTGTTGTTTGACTTTCTCGAGGTTCTCGGGGGCGGAAATTATCTGCATCGAGTCATCGAGTTGAAGGAAATCTTCGGCGCCAGCATCAATTAATTGCAATTCCTGATCGTCAGTAAGTTTATCGGCCTTGATCGTTAGTACTCCTTGTAATTTGAATTGCCATTGCACACTGCCGCTGCTACCGAGCGTACCGCCATTCTTACTTAAGATAGCTTTGACATTACCAGCAGAGCGGTTCTTATTGTCAGTCACTCCTTCGATTAACAGAGCGACGCCCTCTGGTCCATAAGCTTCGTAGAGAATGGTTTCAACGGCTTGTCCGCCACCTTGTCCGCTACCTCGAGCAATGGCCCGCTCAATATTGTCTTTGGGCATACTGAACTCTTTGGCCTTGTCGACAGCGATTCGCAGCTTGAAATTCATCGTAGGATCTGCGCCTTCACGTGCCGCGACGGCAATGTTCTTGGCCAATTTAGTAAAGAGGTTGCTGCGTTTAGCGTCAGTAACAGCTTTGGCTCGGCGAGTGGTGGCCCATTTGGAATGTCCGGACATCGAAATTGGTAGGGGCAACCCTTGGGCTGCCTAAGGTTAGTGGCGACTCTCGAGCCGCCATAAATTAGAATTATTTACCCGCCTAGACTAGCATTTTCATTACATTAAATCAAGGTTGAGCCCGATGGTGAAAGGGCTATTTCCCTTGACGCTGTTAGCCGTTACGTCCATAATGATTACATCATGAGATCAGCTAGATCCAAACGCTCACAGCACAATGTCTTGGTAGCCGCTTCTATCGATCAGCTCCCGCAGCAGATCGCGGCTACGCTAGCTTCGTGGCCCAAGAAGAACCCTTGGAGCAGTAAGTCTTTTGATTCTATCGTGGTTTGTGGTATGGGTGGTTCTGCTTTGGCAGCTGATTGGCTGCGTTATACCTACTGGAACAAACTTAAGTTACCGATTATCATCGTCAATAACTACGAATTGCCCTCGACCGTAACAACCAAAAGCTTGATCGTCATCGCTAGTTACTCTGGTACGACTGAAGAGAGTCTTAGCTGTTTCCAGCAGGCACGCCGCAAGCACCTATCTACCATGGTTCTGACGTCGGGCGGTCCTTTGGCTGAATCAGCAGCTCGTTATCGTCTACCGCATGTTATCTTCGACACGCAGTACAACCCTTCCGGACAGCCACGCTTGGGTTTGGGGTATTTCGTGGCGGCCTATTTCCAGATCGCACGTTGGACGGGCGCGCTTAATGTACCAACCTCAGAATTATTGGCTGCTAGCAAGAAGCTGAAACCGACTGCCAAAGCTATTAGCTTACAGGCTAAGCAATTAGCCACTCAACAATGCGTCGTGATTGCTTCCGAACACCTGATCGGTGCAGCTCATATCACCAGCAATCAGCTCAACGAAACCGCCAAAATGTTTGCCGCCTATTTCGCTCTTCCAGAATTGAATCATCATTTGCTGGAAGGTTTGTCTCAGTTGGGAGCGCGCTCCAAACAGTGGTCGGCTATCTGTCTCGAATCATCACTCTACGGCAGTCAGACACGCAAACGCTATCGTGTAACTGAAGAGATTCTGAAACGCTTCGGCATCGCTACCATCAGACAGTCCTTCACGGGTAGCGCTTTGGAGCAATCATTACAGGCAATTGCTTGGAGTTCTGCTTTGACATTGGAGTTAGCAGAGCAACAGTACCTTGACGCTACGGCCATTCCTTGGGTAAGTTACCTGAAGAAGCGTCTAGCCTAATATCGGCGCTCCAACCCATGCTTGTGGAGCGCCCTATGATTATGACCGATCAGCAACGTTATTATCGACAGCTGGAATATCTGCTGGTTTTTTTTGTTTCATTTTTGTTCTTGGCTTTCTGGCAGTTTCATCTGGCGTTCGGTGATCCGGATGTTTTCTACCATACGGCTATGGCTCAATTATTGTCCGAAGGAGTGTTGTTGCGTAGCTTACCGTGGATGCAGTTTACCACGCTGACTACTCACTTCACTGACCATCATTTGTTGTATCATCTGCTCCTAGCTCCGCTGATGAAATTGGGTAATCCGCTGTATGCGATCAAGCTGGGAACGATAATTTTTGGTGCTAGTTTTTTCACCGTTTTCTACTGGTATCTACGACGTCTAGCGCCTCACTTAGCTCTGGCTTGGACCGGTCTGTTATTAGTCTCATCGACGTTTGCTTTTCGTTTGGCTTTGGTCAAAGCAAATAGCGTGTCGCTCATCGTCGTTATCTTCATCCTCTACGCCTTGCGACAGAAGCGGAATTGGTTCCTGTTCATATTACAAATTATTTACGTCTGGCTCTATGGTGGCTGGATCTTCGGCATTATGCTGGCCGGATTATATTGGTTGGTTGATTGCGCTGCCGAATGGAAAGTTACGACAGCCTTATGGTGGCGCCGTTACTTCGCCTCGACCGCCTTCTACGGACTTCTAGCAACAGTCTGGGGTAGCGTAGTTGGTATTGTGGTTAATCCTTATTGGCCCAACAACATTTATTTCTACTGGCAACAAATATTCCAGATCGCTATCGTCAATTACAATGCAACCGTTGGCGTCGGGGCAGAATGGTACCCCTTACCTTGGACAGAGGTTATCAACTTCCATCTCTACCCACTTATTATTCTTTTGCTGATATTATTGTTTGGTTGGCCACGTTGGCGCCACTTGGATCGTAATGACTGGTATCTGCTAATCCTTAGTTTGATCGCGGTTGGTTTGACCTGGAAGTCGCGTCGTTATATTGAGTTGTCGTCTCCTTTGCTCTTCATCTCCACGGCTGCTCTTTGGATCAAATGTTTACCTCATGTTTCGGTCAGTTGGTTACGCTCTCAATTACGAG
>CAZPQR010000048.1:2958-5634 GCA_964588865.1 uncultured Gammaproteobacteria bacterium | reverse complement strand
TACACCGATGCCAGAAATGACCGCTATTTTTTTGTAGCCCGCTTCTATGGCTAAGCGTTCAGCTTCGGTCATTAGTTTGCGCCCGAAGCCAATATGCTGCACTTCGCCACCTTCGTGATCGACGGGAATCATCTGACCATAGACATGGAGCTCACGTACCAAGGCAGCTTCCTGTAACTCTGGAATAAAGTTAGTTTCTGGTGAGTCATTGAAGCGAAGTCGGCAGAAAGCGTAGATCGTCTTCTCATCATCAGATTCGTAACTCAAGAAATATTCTTGACCTTGTGAAGCGCGGTAGGTGCGTGTTTTCAAGACAGCCGTAGAGGCACCGGAGACATCAGCGCGAGCTTCGCGGCAACGGATACATTTACAGAATTCTCCCTGATCAGCTAATTGCTTCTGCAGATATTGTCGTAAGTTAGTGATACTGTTGCCAGCGATGATACTTTCTTCGGGGATGTCACGAATTAATCGGTTGATACGTACATACGGCGGAGTGATACGCTTGATGTCCATCAGCAAATCATAGAGATCCTTCTCGGAGTAGGGAGTGTATTTACCGTTCTTATACCAATGCCACAGCTGCGCGTACTCATTGACTACACAGGGATAGATTTTGACTTGATCTGGTTGTAGGTCTTCGCTGGTGTAGACATAGCGGAACATTTCCAGATCGTGAGCTGGTGTGGAGCCAGGTAAATCCGGCATGTAGTGATGGTCGACTTTGAAGCCAGCCTCCTTCAGCAATCGGGTAGCTGTAATTGCGTTCGCTAATGTGTCACCACGTCGTATCAAAGCCAATAGTTTATCATCTGTGTGTTGTACGCCCAATTGGACTCGAGTACAGCCGAGCCAGCGGAGACGCTTAACTTCTGCTTCATCGATGTGATCGGGTCGTGTTTCTAGCGTCAGGCCGATAATGCGGTAGCGGCTGGTTTCATTTATTGTCTGTTCTTGTTCGAGTGAAAGCGGCGTCCGGATATTTGTAGTTGGTTGTAATTGGTTATTAGTTATTGGGGGCGTTTCTTCTCCCGAATTACGAGTAACTAATAACGTGTCCCTTTCTTCATATGTATTAGCCGCATAGAATAGATCACGTACAAATTCTTCTTGATAGGCTTTGTCATACGCCGACCAAGTACCACCAAGTACGATGATTTCCAATTTATCAACTTCGTGACCGTTATTGTCCAAAGCTCGGATACGACTTTGTAATTGATTAACAGCGTCAAACTTATTGCGTACTGCTCGTTGAGCTGCTGGTTCGTTGGAGAGATAGCTCTTGGGCATGTTGGGTTCAGTCGGACAATAGACACACTTGCCCGGACAGATGAAAGGTTTGGTCAAGACAGTGATGACGCTGACACCAGATAAGGTGCGGACCGCGCGTTTGGTCAGGAGCGATTCGAGTTGTTTATTTTCGACAATTTCGCCATCGGCCAGTAATTGACGATAGGCGGAAATCAAGGTAGATTTGGGCACGGGTTGCATATGGTAGGAGCTGAACAGTTTACGCAAAGCCATAGACAAATCCTGCGCAGATGTATAGCGCTCGGTGGTAATTTTTTTTACAATAGATTGTATGTCAGACATAGAGACTAAGAAGAAGTGGATTGAAGACTCGTTGCGGCAGAGCTATGAGTCTATTGCTAGTGATTTTGATAAGACACGTCAGAATGTATCCCCAGAACTGCAAGCGGCCGCCGCTACTATAGAAACAGGCAATAGCGTCTTGGATCTGGGCTGTGGTAATGGCAGATTACTAAAAGCAGCCCCTGCCGTCAATTTTGACTATTTGGGCATTGATACTAATCAGCAGTTACTCGATCAGGCTCGGTCTACCTTTCCAGCAGTTCGATTCGCTCTCTCCACTATGCAAGATTTCGACTTTGGTCAATCTGGTTGGGATCGTATCATCGCTATTGCTTCATTTCATCACCTCACTACTGCCGAAGAGCGAATTGAAGTATTGAAACGAATCTATCAAGGCCTGAAGCCTGGTGGCAAGCTGGTGATGACGAACTGGCGACTGTGGCAGCGACGCTACTGGTCAGCTTTTGTGCGCTGGTGGCCCCATAAGATAGTTTGGAATGATACCTTTATCACCTGGAACAATCAGTTTCCCCGCTACTATCACGCTTTCACTGAGCGAGAGTTGCATCAGCTGTTACGTTCCGCTGGCTTTACTAATATTGAGACGCGCGTCATTCGTCATAATTACGTCACTACGGCCTCCAAGTAATAGTCGGAGGTCGTTTTCCTTGCTATACTATAGCATATGAAATTTTCTTGGCTTATCGTCTTCGTGTTGGCTAGTATTTGGCCTTCCCTCGTTGGTGCGCAAGCACTGACTGCTACCCCGGGCAACGTCTATCGGGCTGGTACTACGGTTACCATCGATACGGCGGTTGATGGTGATGTCTACGGTGTCGGTCAAACGATCAAGATCGCTGGTGAAGTTGATGGTGATGTCTTGGTCGTAGCACAAGAAGTAATTATCGATGGGACGATCAAAGGTGATCTGCGGGCAGTAGCACAGAAAATTATTATCAATGGTTCGGTAGAAGGTAATGTCTCATTCGTAGCAGATTCTTTGGATCTATCCGATAGTGGCAAGGTAGGACGATCGATTAGTGGTGTCGCAACTTATTGTACTTTGGTCGGTTCTGTCGGTGC
>CAZPQR010000048.1:0-2858 GCA_964588865.1 uncultured Gammaproteobacteria bacterium | reverse complement strand
CTTGATTAACTTACCGTATATTGGACCGCTGCTCTATTGTCTGTTGGTTATTCTTGTCTGGGGTAGCTGGTGGCAATCAGTGCAATTTAAGAAGAAACATTCGTGAATACTCAAGGGTTAACTCAATCTTACGATTTTCGTGGCCTGACCGACGTCATAACTGAAGATTTCGCCGAACGCCTTGGTCATGCTTTCGTCTCGTGGCGGCAGACAGCTCTTCCTAAGCGTCAATTACGTCTGGTAGTTGGTCGTGATATGCGCGTCACTTCACCGCAGTTGCAAGCGGCGTTGGTACGAGGCATGGTAGCGCAAGGCGCTGAAGTAATCGATGTTGGATTGGTGTCGACACCAACTTTTTATTTTGCGGTGGCCTATTTCGGTTATGATGGCGGCATCATGGTGTCTGCTTCGCATAACCCAGCTAAGTATAATGGTTTCAAATTGATCAAAGAGCGAGCTTTGCCGATTAGTGGCGACAGTGGATTGGAAGAATTACTAGCCATGATGGAGCAGAATGTTTGGCCGGCTGCATCTTTCTCCGGCAAGGTGACTGTCCATGAAGGTTGTGTCAAAGATGAAGTCAAAATTGAAGTGGCAGGACGTGATCTAGCAGAGATCAAACCGCTGAAGATTGTGGCTGATACAGCCAATGGCATGGGAGCACATTATCTCGATGCTCTCTTTCGTCATTTGAAGCAATGTGAATTGGTGCGGATGAATTGGGAGTTGGACGGAACCTTTCCTAACCATGAAGCAGATCCACTCAAGCCAGAAAATATCCGTCCCTTAGAGGAGCGGGTGATACACGAACGGGCTGATCTCGGGATCGCTACAGATGGTGACGGTGATCGAGTGTTCTTCGTCGATAATACGGGACAAGCTATCGAGCCGGGTATTGTCCGAGCGATGTTGGCGCAGATTTTCCTAGCGGAAGAACCAGGATCCAAGATTGGCTATGATATTCGTCCCGGCAAAATAACAGCTGATACGATCGTCGCCTGTGGTGGTACACCGGTGGTTACCAAAGTTGGTCACTCTTTGATCAAGGAGCAGTCAATCCAAGAAGGAGTTTATTTCGCCGGAGAGTCTTCGGGGCATTTCTTCCTGCGTCAAGAGTTTGGTTTCTTCGAAGTACCGTTGATCGTGATTGTGAAACTGCTACGAGCTCTGTCACAAAGTGGTCAGACTATGGCTGAGTATGTAAAGCCGTTTCAAAAATATTATTCCTCCGGTGAAATCAATAATGAGGTCACTGATACCCAAGCTATTCTTGATACCATCGTCGCTACGTATCACGATGCCAAGATTTCTTTCCTCGACGGCGTGACGGTAGAATATGCTGATTGGTGGTTCAATGTTCGTAAGTCCAATACCACGCCGGTGATTCGTCTCAATCTAGAAGCCACCAGTAAAGAATTGATGGAGGAGAAGCGGGACGAATTATTAGGAATAATTCGAAGCTCTAAATCTTAAGCTCTAAGTTCTAAACAAGTTCAAAATTATAAATGTTTAAAGCTTCACAACTTTGATATTTGATTTTGTTTAGGATTTAGAATTTTGAACTTAGAACTTGTACTATGATTGGCGTCTTCGACTCTGGCCTCGGCGGCCTGACAGTATTGAAAGAATTTATTCGTCTGCTTCCACAGTACGATTATTTGTATTTAGGAGATAATGCTCGCGCGCCCTACGGTGACAAAGATCAAGACACTATTTATCGCTATACCCGAGAAGCCGTTGATTACCTTTTCGACCATGGCTGTAGTCTCGTCATCTTAGCCTGCAATACAGCTTCGGCCGAAGCTTTGCGTCAATTGCAAGCGGACTATCCTCAGCGCAAGATCCTTGGTGTACTTATCCCTTTGGCAGAGGCTGCGGTCAGCACTCAAGCTCAACAAGTCGGTATTCTAGCAACTAGAAGTACTGTTAATTCGGGTAGCTTCCCTCGAGAGATTACAAAGTTAGATGCTACTATTGAAGTCATTCAGCAAGCAGCTCCGCTGCTGGTACCGCTTATTGAAGAAGATATGGAGCGTCATCCGCTCACACGACGAGTGATCAAAAAGTATTTATTGCCGTTGCGAAACAGTGGAGTGCAAACTTTGATCTTGGGCTGTACTCACTACGGTTTTATCCAAAGCATGGTAGAGAGTTATGTAGGCAAGAACATGACAGTACTAAAGGGCGGTGCTATTGTAGCCGAAAAATTAGTTGATTATCTGCAGCGACACCCTGAAGTGGAAAATATATTAACTAGAAATGGTGGTCAGAATTTCTTGACAACCGACGATGCTCGTCGATTTGATCAATCGGCAGTCAAATATCTCGGTCGCAAGATCAAATCTGAACATATCACGTTATAAAAACGCCCACCGCAGTACAAGACTTGGTGGGCGAATGTTTTGGTTATTCTTCAGGTTCCGAAACAGTCAGATGGTTGTCTCCGAAGATACCTCGCAGAAGTGAATAGAGACCGAGAGCTGCCATCGCTAGTCCCAGAATCGTTCCGACGATTGTGAAAAACGGTTGATAACCGATGAGATGATTTAACCAGTAGTGGATGCCGATACTACCTAAGCCGATAATGATGGCAACTACACCTAACCGACGCTTGGTGGTGAATATCCAATCGATCAGATAACGACCACGTCTGAAAGTGAGTTGATCGAGCACGGCTACCTCCCTGTTAAATGTGATACGAAGGTACTGTTATTCGCTGTCAGACTATAGGCATTTGAATTTACTGTCAATTCCTTTCTTTGTAGCGGCTTGAAGAGTTTATTGGCTGACACTTGTCGTGGGGTTTGCTATACTTATACCATCTATGAATATAACTTTCTTCGAAACAGAGAAATGGC
>CAZPQR010000047.1:1303-5701 GCA_964588865.1 uncultured Gammaproteobacteria bacterium | reverse complement strand
CATTGCGATATTTACCTTGTGTCTGGATGAAAATTTGTGACGGTATCTCCACGGCTGTCGGTGTACCAGTATCATCATTGGTCAGACGTACCATAGCTGTCTGTACATCGTGGTCGATCGGCCGAATACTAATACGATAAAATGAAGATCGATTCAAGGTGACTTGTGCCGTATCACAGCTTAGCGTACCAGCGCAGTTACAAACTGGATATTCACGCTTAGGATTCTGAGGCCCCGGCACAATCTCCAAACCATTGGTACCAGAATTTCGCAATTCCAGAATGGAAATTTCTAGGCGGTCATTATTGGGGCAGTTGTACGTTGACCAATCGACATTGAGTGTCGTAGCTCCCGTGTTGATCGAAGATGACGATTCTTGATTGGGATCAAAGATATCCATCTGCACTGATTGGTTGACGGGAATATTATAAGCGGTGAAATCTTTGGAACTTTTGGAAATAGTAGTTAACTTAAATGAACGGTCAAAATCAGTCGTTCCAAACGCCGGACGCAAGACGTAATCACTGGTCCCTTGCAAGCCAAAGAAATCATCATAAGGTTGCGCGCCATTACTCTGCAACTCGTCGATACTATGGGCTTCTTTGAGGTGGAACAGGGCTTTCTCCGCGCCGCTCTCCGCCGCATAGTGGGCGATAATTGCGCTATCGAGATATTTAGCTGAACGCAACTCAACTACCAAGACACTAGCAAGAGATAGGGCGGTAAACATAATGAAAGACAAGACCAACAAAGCCAGCACTAGTACTGCGCCTGACTGAGATCTGGGTTTTGATAGTCTAGAAATCATCATTGATTAGTTCCTACAAATACTCGGCTCGAGACACCTGTTTGCAAATTAAGTGGTTGCTGTCCACGAGCGCTGGTAGCATTGCTACTGACGCGCATAGTGATGACGGTGTAAGCTTGCTCATCAGGCACAGTGTCTGACGGGAATTTGCTATAAAATTTTAAATCCTGGACATTGACGCTGCTATCATTCAGGGTTGACCAGACTGCATTGGTACAAGAATTACTGCGGCTAATCTCTACTTTGCCTGGTTGGCCGAGAGCAGGCGCCACGAAACGGACAAAAGTCTTGCCATTGGCAATATCTTTGAGACAAATATACTCATTGGGATTACCACAGTTCGTCGGGCAGGAGATTGAGCTCTGATCCAGATCATTATCACGGACCAAACGAGCTACCTGTTCGAATACCAATTGGGCTTCATTCAAATATTCGACTGAACCTTTGGCGCGATTCTGAGCCGTAGAAATACCGAGATAAATACCAGCAATAACCACGAAACCAATAGCAAAAATAGCCACGGTAATCATCATCTCGACGAGAGTGAAGCCTGTGGGACGGAATTCGGTACTCGGTGCTTGGTGCTTGGGAATCATTTAAAAATTTTGCTTCTTAGTTATTTTACTACTGCCTCGGCCAAAGGCCGATTGCTAATTCCTAATGCCTACATCCTACTGCCTTCTTCCTACCTCCAATTATACAATCGCTCTCGGGCTATCTCATCCTGATAACTTCTGCCTACCGGATATCTGACCTGTGAAGTCACTACGATACCAACTCTATCAGGATTGGCACCGGAGACAGAGCCACAACCAGAAGAAGGATCCATAATTACTTCAGTATTATTGGAATCGACATAACAAATATCTTGTAAAGTGATAATCCGATTAAATAAACTTGTGGTGCCAGACGTCGTACCATATAAATGAGTAGCGGAATCATAATTAATATGACAAGCACCAACAAGAACACAACCACACATATAATCGTCGTTGCCACAATCTTCACCAGTATCAAAAGACGTTAAGTTATAGCTAGGACTAGTTCCAGGTACATACGTCATAGTGAATACTCTACCGGCAGGCGAATACCACGTTCCTTGATTACTCAAGAAACTATCCCAACTGTATAACTGCTTGCCACCGCCAGCATCACTAGGATACGTCCGATTGAGATCGACTTTAAGCCAGTTGCTATCGCGCATATTACGGATAGCCTCCACTCCCTCGCGCGCTAGATTGACCGCTACCACGCGACGTTCATTATTTTGGGCTGTACTAATATTAGAAATAGCCAAGCTCATACCCGCCACCAGACCGACTGTGATGACGGTCATGGCAATGATGCCTTCTAATAAGGTAAAGCCTGAACGATTATTTAACATCCGGTTATATCTTTATCGATAAGTAATGACTGACTGGCGGTCGCTGGCGCTAATTTGAGTGATACTGAACAACCATTGCTACTAGCCGGTTGAAGCTTAACTGCTACTGGATTATTGGCGGATAAAACCACTGTCCAACCGACACAGAAATTAACACCATCAGGCGGTGGACAAGACGTCTGATTATAGAGCAAAGGATAGTCCGATTTGTTGAAAAAAATTGCCATCTTCTTGATGTTGGCCTTACCAGCCAGTTGCAAGGACATTTCTGACGGTATGGTCACTGTACGTATCGTATGATCTTTGGCCGGTTCATAATAATTATTGCTATCGGTATCAGTGAAGAGACTGTATTTGGCTGGTGAGGTTGAGATATCGAAATACATACCATAGCCAGTAGTCGGATAATCAGCACCGTCAGCAATACCATTGAAGGCTTGATTGCGCGCTTCTCGCATATCAGAGGTTAGTTGCTGCGCGACGGTCTTGATACGATCGTTAATACTGACTCCTCGGAAAGCCGCAATGGTCGCCGTCACCAAAATAGTAAAAATTATCAATGACACCATCACTTCTACCAATGTATAACCCTGCCTCATACGCCCAGATATCCCAGATACCATTGTAATATCTGCTGTCCATACAGCAAGATGACGAAGGTGGCAGCGCTCAGGAATGTGCCGAAAGGAATCTGACCGCCCCATTGTTTCTTGCCCAACATGATTAATGTTACTCCCACGACACTACCGACAACATAAGCCACGAACAAGGCCGCCATGATCCCTGGCCAACCCAGCATAATCCCCATCAGTCCTCCGAGACGAATATCGCCCTGCCCAATCCAGGTACCGCGAGACAGAATGTATTGTAATAAGAAAAAGCCTGCTCCGATAATAGCAGCGAAAAGCATCTCGCCCCAACTAATTCCCAAGAATAGATTGATCACGAAGGCGATAATGGCCGCTGGATAAATAACCGCATCCAGTATCAGATAGTATTTCCAGTCATAAACGAAAACAATGGTCAGGAATAGCAAATCGATCATCCAACTGATGGCCAGCAACAGTCTGTGGCTGGGGTCAGTACCAGTCATAGCTGTCAGATATGCCAAGACAAAGCCAATACCCACCGCCAACTCTACTAAGGGATATTGCCAAGAAATCGGCTTGCTGCAGTAACGACACTTCCGTCCTAGTGCTAGCCAGCTGATCACCGGGATCAGATCCCAGAAATGTAGCTGATGCTTGCAACGAGGGCAGATGGAGCGGCCTTTGACCCAGCTTTTGCCTGCGTGAAGACGGTAGATGACAGCATTCAAGAAGCTGCCAAATACCAAACCAAATAAGAAAATAACCACGGTTGTCATGGTTATTATTATACCAGCTTTGGTGACGAACTAGAAGTGACAACCGGCTTCAGTACAGGTAAATACGGTCGACAAATTATTCTGGTCGCGGCCAATGTACTGGAAGGTATGAGCAGCGTTATCAGACTTGGCACTAACCGGTCTATAAGCCCAATTATGCTGCCCGATAGTCGGCCAGTTGCCTAGGTTAGCATTATTGGTACAGATCGGGTCACCCTCTCGGATCGTGCCACCGAAGCTGCCACAGGGTACTAGAGTTCCACTACCAGCGCTGAAACACTGTAGCTCACCACCAGCGTCCTGACATAGAACAGCGACATTGAGCACCTGACGCAGCATCTGCGAGGCAGCTGATGTCCGTGCTCGCTCACGAACTGAATTCAGATTGATAATAGCAATACTGGATAAGATACCAATAATAGCGATCACTACCAGCAATTCGATAAGGGTGAAACCACGTTTCATTGATTCAGTATAACACATTCCTTCAGCGTCTTTCCAATTGAAGCTAATACACGATCTAGACCTTGATACACCTCCTGATTAGAAAATCTAATAACACGTAAATTGAAGTATCTCATATAGTCGTCTCTCTTGGCATCACGGCGCCTTCCTTCAAGTGTTTCATGCGATTGTCCGTCAATTTCTATAACCAATCTAGCCTGATGACAATAAAAGTCAGCAATATACGGCCCAATACTATATTGTCGACGGAACTTGTAGCCTAATATATTTCTATTGCGTAAATGGGCCCAGAGTATACGTTCTGATGTGGGAGCATTGTGACGAAGCGACCTTCTTTTGTTGGTTGAAACGTAATTGGTATTGTGTTTTCTCATA
>CAZPQR010000047.1:0-1203 GCA_964588865.1 uncultured Gammaproteobacteria bacterium | reverse complement strand
GAAGCCACCGTCTTCAACTGCGACATCATGGTAATATCACGCACTCGTGTCTGACCAGCAATGACAAATCCACCCCAGACCGCCAACAGCACGACGATGAGGGCACCAGACATCATTTGAAATTTATATTGCTCCCAATAATCCCAAAACATATCTATAGTATATCAGAAATATAAAAAGCTTAGTATCAGCTAAGCTTTTTATATTGCAATTATTGATTTGCAGCAGCTGTATAAACTTCACGGGCACAACCTGATTCAGTACACGCGAAACCATCAGAAGCACTGGCGCCTGTAGTGGTACCGTCAGAAGCGTAGTATCTAAATGTACCAGCAGCATGATCTGACATAGCATATCTCAATACCCATGTACCCTGTAAGGTTGGCCAAGTATTTCCTGGACCAGGCGCAGCTCCGACGCAAATATCTGCTGCAGAAGCCGGGACATCGTCTGTACCGCTACATACTGCAGCACCAGTAGCACCTGGGCCACCGCCACAGTTCAAATCTCCACCACCATCCAGACACAATACAGCAATGGAAGCCAATGAGCTAAGAGCTCCTTGAGCTTGGGCTGTCTGCGCTCTCTGACGAGCACTGTTCAAATTGATGATAGCAATCGAGGACAGAATACCGATGATAGCAATAACGACTAACAATTCAATCAACGTAAATCCTTTTTTCATTCTGTCACCCCCTTTCTTGGTTGGACCAAGTAGATTACAATCTTGAGCTCAAATACTAGCGACTGTACTTCTACTGATCACAGATTACTTATTAACACGATAAAATTATACCACATTTACTAGGTTGTAGGAATTAGGTTGTAGGTTGTTAGTCTTAAACAGACTATACCTCTTCTACCTCCTACGTCCTAATGCCTACTGCCTAGTTCTTACTTAATCGCATTAGCCAATTGGAACATCGGCATCAACACCGCCATAACCATGAACGCTACACCAATACCCATCACTACCATGATGATCGGCTCGATGAGTGACGTCAGACTCGCGACCAGAGCAGAAACTTCACGATCATAGAAAGCGCTCAAACGCTCCAATATTTCATCAATTTTACCTGATTTCTCACCGATAGACATCATCTCCGCCACGATGCGCGGAACGATCTTGCTCTGCATCATAACAGTAGTAATCGAATTACCGTCTTGCACTTCTTTGATCGTCTTGGTCAGAATGTCACGGAA
>CAZPQR010000046.1:0-5728 GCA_964588865.1 uncultured Gammaproteobacteria bacterium | reverse complement strand
GAATATATCTATTTGGCCGTTGATGTGCCCGCAGATAATGAGCAAATGCCCAAAGCGGTAGAGCAAATATTTGTCACTCTATCGGGAGCACAGACGTCATTTCTCATGGGTGAGAAATGGTGGGAAGGCAAAGTCCAACTAGGTTTCTCTTTCGAAATAGTCAGCGATGGTGGCTACCTACAATTTGTCATTCGCGCCCCCAAGATTAATCGTGATTTGGTCGAATCAGCTATCTATGCGCAATACCCTCAAGCCGAAATTACTGAAGTCGAGGATTATACCAAAGACATTCCCACTAAATATCCCAACGACACCCATAATCTTTGGGGTACAGAATTAGCTTTGACCAAAGATCAGGCCTATCCCATCAAGACATATCTGGAATTTGAGGAGAAGTTAATGGGAGAGTTCAAAGATCCCATGGCGGCGGTATTGGAAACCATGAACAAGCTTCGTCCGGGAGAGAAGTTCTGGATCCAGATCATAGCCAAACCAGCTGATCATAAATGGACAGAGAAATCCAAGAAACTAGCAGACAAGCTGGCCGGTAAGAAAGCCAAAGCCAAAACCAGCTCCAACCCGGCTTCACCGATACTGCAATTTTTCGGAGATTGGGTGCAATATAGTAACACTGTTACGCGTGCCGAAAAACCAGAGACCAAGAAGAAAGATGAAATGGCTAGCATGCTGCTACATCTGACTCCTGGCGAACGTAATGCTATCGAAGCCATAGAACGCAAAGCCTCCAAGATTGCTTTCGATTGTAAGATTCGACTTGTCTATATTGGGATTAAGGATGTTTTCAATTCTGGTCGCGTAGTGCCAGCGGTATTTGGAGCCATCAAACAATTCAGCACCAACGATCTCAACGGTTTTAAGCCCGAAAGTTATACCAAAACGTCTGCCTACTACGGACGAGCCGAAGCGAAAAAAAATAGACGCCGTAATAAGATTATCCGTAACTACATTGCGCGCTCTGGAGCCGGAGGCAAAACCTTCATCCTCAATACGGAAGAACTAGCCACGCTCTATCACTTCCCGATCCTAACGGTCAAAGCGCCTCTGATGCCACGTCTCGAAATGAAAAAAAGCGAGCCACCATCATATTTGCCAATTTCGGAAGCCTTACCGACAGAGGGTAGTGGTAGTAACTTGAGACAATCACTAGATGACTTACGTCTGAACAACAAATATTACGAGAAGCAGTATGGCCTACACCGAGACCGCATCCAACCGTCACACCCCAATGCTGCACAGACGAGCGAACAGGAGCGCGTTGATGCCAGTAATGAAACACCACCTAATTTACCAATTGCTTAATTATGCCTGGAGATATATCAATTTTTGCTAAAACCAATTTCCGTAATGGCGAGCATCGATTCGGTATCAAAGTCGATGACCGCCGCCGCCATATGTACATCATCGGAAAAACCGGTATGGGCAAATCTATTGTATTGGAAAATATGGCCATCCAAGACATCCGTGCCGGCCGTGGTATTGCCGTCGTAGATCCTCACGGAGACATGGTGGAGCGTTTGCTCTATTTCGTGCCGTCCCATCGTATCAATGATGTTGTCTATTTCAATCCGGCAGACATGGAATATCCTATTGCTTTCAACGTCTTGGAGAAAGTTCCTGATGAACAACGTCACCTGATGGTTTCAGGTCTGATCGGTGTTTTCAAGAAAATCTGGGCTGACTCCTGGGGACCTCGTTTGGAATACGTCTTGCATCATACGATTCAGGCTTTGGTCGAATATCCCAATTCCACCTTGCTCGGCATCATGCGTATGCTGGTAGACAAAACCTATCGCAACAAAGTCGTCGACAAACTGACTGACCCGGTGGTCAAATCCTTCTGGGTCGACGAATACGCCAAATATCCTGATCAGCTCAAGGCCGAAGCCATTGCTCCAATTCAGAACAAAGTTGGTCGTTTCTTATCGTCTTCATTGATGCGTAATATCGTCGGTCAGGTAGAATCGTCCATCAATATGCGCGATATCATGGATAATAGCAAAATTTTCCTTATCAACTTGTCCAAAGGTAGAGTAGGAGAGGACAATTCAGCTCTCTTGGGCGCTCTCTTGATCACCAAGATTCAGCTGGCGGCCATGAGTCGCGTCGATATTCCCGAACACGAACGTAAAGATTTCTACCTCTATGTCGACGAATTTCAGAACTTCGCTACCGAAAGTTTCGCCAATATTTTATCCGAGGCGCGTAAATATCGTCTCAATCTGATCGTGGCACATCAATACGTAGCGCAGTTAGCCAGCGGCGATAATACTATCGTGCGTGATGCAGTATTTGGTAACGTAGGAACGATCATTACGTTCCGTGTAGGAGCAGCTGATGCCGAATTCTTGGAGAAAGAGTTCATGCCAGAATTCACCCAAGAAGATTTAGTTAATTTGCCGAAGTATAAGATTTATCTCAAGTTAATGATCGATGGCGTGACCTCCAATGCCTTCTCGGCTAGTACTTTGCCGCCATTTGATATTCCTACTGATGGGTTTGTCATTCATGACAAGGTTATCGCTGCTTCACGTGAACGCTATGCCTCCAATCGCTCGGAAATAGAGGAGAAGATCTCCCGTTGGAATGACAATAATATGCTAGCAGCGAAATTGGAACACCAGTTAGCTTCCGAAGGCCCCGCCAAACCAGCAAACAATAACTATCGTCGTAACCCCAATATTGATACCACTGCGCGTCCTCGAGAAGATCGACCACCACGACGAGAGCGAGATAACGAACCACGAGAACGCCATTTCGAACGACCAACCGAACGAGCTAGCTCACCAGCACCTGAACGTCATGATAGGCCGGCAGAACGTAGAGAACGACCACCGATGACACAACGACGTTCTGAAGATCGACCAGCAGCAGAATCACGTGCGCCCAAGATTGATGATAAGCCAGCTGGGCATGGCACTATTTCAGTGGAGAAAGCTTGCTATAACTGCGGTAAACCCGTGATGCTTAATTTCATTCCTAAATCAGATAAACCGATCTATTGCCGCGAATGTCTTAATTTACCTAAGGAGCAGCGCAAACAATGGGTACCAGTACCAGAGCATAATGATATCCCCAAGGCTATTTCCTTAGATCAATTAGCCAAACCGCAGACCAAAGAGCCTGAACCACGAGCTGTGCAACCTGGGGAGACGGTACAATTCTAAAGACGATGCTCGTTACTGGCGACTCGGGACGCGGGTCCCAGGACCGCAATTCGTGAATTACTACTGCCTACCGCCTAAAAAGCTACTTCCTATTCAACAATGTCTTACTATCTCAAATCCAAACATCTCGATATCGAAACCGGCCAAAGCCCCATTGCTTTGCTCAATGAGAAAGAGGCTTGGCATTACGGTATTCATGCTGGAGACAAGATTCGTATTTCGTGGGGTAAGAAAAGTATTACCGCCGAAGCCAACACCACCAAGAGCAAAGTTCACCCAGGGCAAATCGGCTTATACAAAGATATCTGGAGCAAGAAATCAATTCCTGATAACACTATTTTGGAAGTTGACTTCCAGGAGCGTCCCAAATCAATCCAAGCTATCCAGAAACGTCTGCTAGGCAAACACCTGACCTACGCTGAAGTGCATCAGATCATGAGCGACATCGTTAACGATCGTCTGACCAAGACGCAGCTGACGTATTTCGTCGCTTCCGGCTATGCCAATACCTATAGCAACGAGGAATTATATTTCTTGACCAAGGCCATGGCCGAGACTGGTGACTGCATGAAATTCAAGGGTATAGTGGCTGACAAACATTCTATTGGAGGATTAGCTGGCAATCGCACAACTATGGTGGTGATACCAATTATCGCTGCTAATAATATTCTTATTCCCAAGACATCATCGCGGGCTATCACATCACCTTCAGGTACAGCTGATACCATGGAAGTACTCGCGCCAGTAACCTTTAGTACCGAACAAATACGCGCCATGGTACGCAAGAATAAGACCTGCATCGTCTGGGGCGGAGGTATGAATCTAGCGCCGGCTGATGACAAGATATTGCGCGTGGCCTATCCCATAGCCTTAGAGCCAGTAGACAAAGCGATTATCAGCATCATGGCCAAGAAGGTGGCAGCTGGAGTGACGCATTTGATTATCGATATTCCAGTTGGCCCGACAACCAAGGTCAAAGATATGAAATTGGGTAAAGTTTTGGAAACCAAATTCAAATATGTCGCTCAACGATTCAATATCAAAATCAAAGTCATCCTGACCCAGACAGAAGATCCGGTTGGATTTGGCGTCGGACCAGCTTTGGAAGCCCGCGACGTCTTGAGAGTACTACAACAATCACCTGATCGTCCTGGAGATTTGGAAAATAAATCCATTCACCTAGCCGGGGAACTATTAGAATTGGTGGGCAAAGCCAAACCAGGAGATGGCGCTAAGTTGGCTTGGAAAACTTTGGAATCAGGAGCAGCCTGGAAGAAAATGCAAGATATTATCAAGACGCAAGGTGGTAATCCTAATATTGAACCGAATCAAATCGTTATCGGTGCCCATAAACATTATGTCAACGCACCACACAGCGGCAAGATAACCTTCACCGATAACAAAGGCATCAATACCATTTGTCGTATCCTCGGAGCTCCGGCCGATCATCTCGCTGGCCTCTATCTCAACAAACAATACGGAGAACACGTCAAGAAAGGCGAGCGTCTCTATACCTTATACGCCACGACCAAAGAACGGTTGCATCTGGCGCAGGAGGCGTTGAATAAAATTTCGATTTTTACAATTCGGTAGGATGGGATTGCTGCCAACGATGGGGATTATTCTGAATATATTTCCTTTTATTATACAATTCTCTCTCATCACGGATAATCCGATCATGAAACCTTTTTTGCCACTGAAAAACGATATTTTCTCTGGCGGCATAACGCGATACGGCGGCCTTATATGATCGAACGATTGCACTGATGCTTTTGGATTGTGGGCCAGGAATTCTCTTTCGTTCCCCCGCAATATATTGCGGGGCGACGGAATGCTGCGCGGCCACCAATTCTGGCCGATACTTTAATTTTATTATGCCATGCATATGATTGGGCATAATAACAAATGAATCATTTCCCACCACGGAATAACGTCGAAATATTTCACGCCAATATTTCTTGGCGATTAATCCCATTCTCGATAACACCACCTTGCCGTTTACTACGGTGCCGAAATAAGAATCATGATTTTGACAACTGATGGTGATAAAATAATATCCTTCCCATCGATAATCCCATCCTTTCAAACGAAATACATGTTTACGAAACATAAAAAGAAATTCACTGATGAATTTCCCTGTTTCTAGCATCTTATCCCTTTTCGTTCCTAGTTGTCAAAATCACCTTCTTCTGGCACTATCTGCCTATGACCAATAAACCCACCTCCATCATCGTCGGCCTATCCGGTGGCGTCGACTCCGCGGTCGCCGCATATTTACTCCAGAAGCAGGGCTATACCGTCCGAGCAGTTTTCATGAAAAATTTTTCCGGTCGGGTAGGGGAATTATTGCAGTGCCCGTGGAAAGAAGATCGTCGTTCAGCCTATGAAGTAGCTGCTTTTCTCAATATACCGATCGAGACTTGGGATCTGGAGCAAGATTATCGCAAGCAAGTATTGGATTATCTTTACCGTGAATACCGCGCCGGCAGGACACCCAATCCTGACATCCGCTGCAACAGTGAGATCAAATTCAAATTATTCCT
>CAZPQR010000045.1:0-5824 GCA_964588865.1 uncultured Gammaproteobacteria bacterium | reverse complement strand
TATTTGGCTGTCTCGTCAATACGATTCTTCAAATCCTGCTTAAACAATTTCTCCAATTTCTCTCGTTCAATCGGATCATTCTCATTTAAAATACGTTCATAGTTTTCTAGCGAGAATTTGGAATCAATGGGAACAATTTTATCTTTGATGAAAACGACAGCATCGACAATCTCACCATCGCTAAAAGGATATTGCATCTGATAGCTTCCAGGTGGCAATACATTCTTCAGAGTTTCTTCTAGGAAATATTCACCTAGCACTCCGCGTTGCTTAGGATTTTTCAAAATATCCTGAAGATTCTTCAGCTGATCAGAAAAGTTCAACACCTGTTTGTTGGTCTCATCAAGCTTGGCCAGCTTCTCAACGGTGTCACGGGACAGCTTAGAAATTTCGATAAACTGATCTTGTTGCAGCTTAGAACTCATGCCGAACTTCTGATCCAGCGTCTTATTCAAATCCTGAACTTGATTTTGTAACAACATCAGCGACTTATCTTCTGCCGGTTTCTGCATGGCTTGCAATTTATTCAAAATCACCATGATGCCGATGATGAGGACAATAATGACGACAACAATTCCGATGATGAGTAATGATTCCATAATTATATAATCAAGTTCTAAGATCTAAGTACTAAATTCTAAACAATAATTAAGTACGAATTTTTTAATATTTTAAACGTGATTTCTTTAAATTTGAACTTGTTTTGAACTTAGGATTTAATCGAGCTTAGCTCGATAGAGCTTCCCCAAACAATACCTGCGCATTCCGCCCTGTCTGCTCCACCACTTCTTCCACTGACAAACCTTTGATCTCCGCCACCTTCTTAGCCACTTCAATGACATAGGTCGGTTCGTTGCGCTGACCACGATAGGGCTCGGGTGTCAGGAAGGGTGAATCCGTTTCTAACAGGATACTCTCGAACGGTACCTCTCTGACAATCTGCTCCAAGAGACCAGTTTTGTCAAAAGTGATGATACCGGTGATGCCCAGATGATAGCCATGACTGGTGATTTCTTTGGCTTGCTCCAGCGTACCGCTGAAGCAGTGGAAGACTGCCCGGTCAATCTGTCGTTCAGCCAACAGTCGCAACATTCTATCGTAAACACTATCATCTTGGCCTTTTACTTTAGCTTCGCGACCGTGAAGAATCAGCGGGAGGTTATTGCTCTGCGCTAAAATAATCTGTAATTCGAAAACGTCCTGTTGCAAATCTTTGATTCGTTGACGCTCAGTCGGATCATCAGGCAAACGGAAATAATCCAAACCACACTCCCCGATAGCCGTGACGAATCCAGTATTGATCAATTCTTGATAATCAATAGTAGCAAATTCCTCGGCCTCAACTTCACTGGGATGCAATCCGATAGCGGCCAATAATGATGCGTGTTGTTGAGCTAATTCGACAGCTAACCGGCTCGAGGCAAAATCAGTAGCCGGCATTACTACCTTCATCTCTGCCTCTTCTATCCTTTCTATAACTTGATCGCGATCCTCCTCAAACGCTTCTAAGTTAACGTGTCCGTGTGTGTCTATAAGCATGAGGAGCAATTACTTCTTACTATTTAATTTATTCTTGATCAACTCTAACTGTTCTGGTGACAAACGTTTAAGGAATTCATCCGGTGAGAACTGGGCTGGGGTCGGTAAACCGAAACGAGCGAAGTCCAAGGTAGTAGCCGACTTCATCCAATCAGGCAATAGCATACGCGCCCAACCAGAAGCGTTGACCAAACTATCTGACAACTTAGAATTCTTAACTGATTCGGAATATTGATTGTTAAGTGGCAAGGCCAAGATAAACCAGAGCGCCAATCCAACGAGCAAAGCGCCTTCGATAATTCCCAAGACGCCACCTAAGAGACGATTGACCAAACCGACGAATGGCACGAAATTAACAATCCTATTGGCAATCCAGAAAAATATTCCCACCACCGTCATAACGATAATTACCAAACCGACGAAACCTACCACGGCTGATAGTGCTGGATTGTGAAGCCACTGATCGAGCCAGACAGCTACTGGCTGTACGTATTTGCCTGCTGCCCAGACACCGACAGCGAAACCAATCAACCAACCCAAACTACCGATGATACCAACCTTGAATCCTTTGAGGAAAAAGATAATCAAAACCGCAATGATAATATAATCTGCTATATTCATGATATTCGATTAAATAAATTAGAAGGTTTGGAAATTTTGGGTGAGGCAAACACCGCCAGAATAGTCTGCGCTGTCTGCGGCATGACTGGAGCTATCAGTCGAGCCACCAATTTAATGCGACTCAACAAACCAATGAGAACTTCCTGAGTCTTAGCCATATCAGTCTTAGCTAATTCCCACGGCTTCTCCTGCTCCATGATCTGATCGCCTTCCCGCACTATCTGCCAGATCAATTGAAGTGCTTCTTTGAATTGAACTTGTCTCATCGCTTGATCGATGGCTTCTGCTTGAGGCGCTGCATACTCAGTGATGTTCACTCCTTCAGGCACAAACTTCTCTGCCAGATGAGTCACACGAGCGACGAAGTTTCCCAATCCATTAGCCAGTTCACCATTATAACGTTCTGCCATATCACCAATCTTGATATCTGATTCAGAACCGAAAGAAAATTGTGACAAAATCAAATAGCGCGTGGCGTCAGCACCGTATTGAGCCACTAGAGCATTAGGATCAATAACATTACCGATACTCTTACTCATCTTCTGGCCATCAACGGTAAAAAAACCATGTACCCACAATTCCTTGGGTAGCGGTAATTTCAAGGCTAGTAACATAGCGGGCCAATAGATGGCGTGAAATTTGAGAATATCAGGAGCCAGAATTTGTGCCGCAGCCGGCCACCACATTTCAAACTGTTTATCATCAACTGGATAACCAATAGCCGTAATGTAATTCATCAGAGCTTCGATCCAGACATAGATTACCTGCTCTGGATCCCAGGGCACCGGTATACCCCATTTAACCGTCTGACGCGAGACGGAGAAATCCGGCAACTCTTGCTGCAATAATCCCAAGACTTCATTCTTACGAGTCTCCGGCACAATCTTAATCGTATCGTTGCTTATCAACTCGGTAAGCTGCGGTAACCAATCTTGAAGTCTAAAAAACCAATTCTTCTCTTTCAGCAGTTGCGGTGTCTGATTGGGGTGAAGCGGACATTTGCCGTCAACTAATTCTTTTTCTGTTAGAAACTTCTCGCAGCCGACACAATATAATCCTTCATATTCACCAGTATACAAAACATCCTTCCCCTGTGGCGTGACGGCCGCGCGCAAGCGAGCCATAATCTTACCGACTGCTTCTTCGTGTCGCGGTTCAGTCGTACGGATGAAATCATCATTGATAATGTGCAAGTTTTTCCAAGTCGATTGAAACTGTGCTGCCACCTGATCGACAAACTGCTCAACTGCCAAACCTTGCTCTTGAGCTTTCTGCAATATCTTGGCGCCGTGCTCATCAGTACCAGTCAAGAACCAAACCTTGTCCTTACCGAGTTGCTCACGCCAATAACGACTCGCGACATCAGCTAACAACGTCGAATACGCATGACCGAGATGTGGCTGGTCATTGACGTAATAGATCGGCGTGGTGATATAGAATCGCTGCGGCATTACTCGGTGGCTGGCTGCTTCTTAGATTGATTGGCGTCACGGATGAAGATAGCAATCACCGTGGTCACTGGGATAGCCAACAGAGCTCCGACGATACCAGCAACCTTGGCACCAATCAACATCGCCACTAGGATGATCACTGGATTGAGGCCAGTCACTTTACCCATTACTTTGGGGACGATGAGATTATTCTCCAGTTGCTGCACAATGAAATACAAAACTAATACGGCCAAAGCTTTCTCCGGCGATTGCTGGAAGGACAGGAATATGGCCGGTATAGCACCTAAGATCGGACCAAGATACGGCACAATCTCCAAAGCACCTGCTAACATGGCCAAGATCAAGGCATACTTCACTCCCAAGATCGTTAGACCAGCATAGGTCATGATGAAAATAACCAGCGATAAGATAACTTGTCCGCGTAACCAGTGACCAAGTTTCCGTTGGATACGACTCATAGTGTGCATAGCATAAGCCTGATGTCGTTCTGGGATCATAGTCTTGATGAAGTGTCTCATGTTACGCTCCTCTACCGATAGATAGAAGGTTATAACCAGAACCAACAAGAAGGCTACGATGCTACCGAAAATACCTTTGACAAATCCAAACACTCCCAAGGTAGCATCCGGTAAACTAAAATTATTGGTAATATTGCCTCGCAGATTGTAATTAAGCAAAATATCGCCACCCAGAGACTGCAACTTATTCCAAGTGTCGACCACTTCGTTGTAGTACTGGGGGAAATTATTGGACAAGGCCACGATTTCATGTGCTACTGGCCCTGCTACTAGATAGATCACCCCAGCGAAAACTGACAGTACCAATAGATAGATGATAATGATGGTGATCCCGCGTGGTATGCGACGACGTTGCCAGGCATCAACCCAAGGATTGAGAGCCGAGGCGAAAATGATGGCCACGAACAGTAACCCCAATATATCACGGATAAACCAGACGAAAAGTACAGCCAAGACAACCAACAAAACTTTGAGGATCGAGGTCATGGAAATGTGGTATTCTGCTCGTTTGATTTCCGGCATAGAATTATGAAGTTAATATCTTAAGAAATTCTTGATCTGAGGTAAATGGTCCGATGATAGCTAGATTACTCTTGTTCCAACGGATCAGCGCTCGGGCAACGCTCTGTACGTCCTGTCTCGTAACCGCTTCGATCTTGGCCAATTTCTGATCTTCGGTCTCAATCTTGCTGTGCAATAATTCTTGTGACTGGAGGAAATAAAGGTAGTTACCCTGATCTTCTAAATTCAAAATGGTAGTTCCTTTGAGATATTCTTTGGCGCGATGTAACTCTTCAACCGAAACCAAACTATTGACCATGCGATCTAATTCTTTCTTGATCAATTTAAGTGCTGGAACTAATCGTGACTTGTCTAAGCCAGAACGGATATACAATGTACCAACGTCTTCGTAGGTCTCTGCGCCAGCACGGACGAAATAGCATAAACCCTGTTTCTCACGAATATTGATAAACAAACGAGAACTCATGTTGCCACCGAGAATAGTAGACAACACTGATAAGGCCGGCAATTGAGGATGCTGGGAACGCAGCCCCGGAAATCCGAGCGCTATCTGCACCTGTTCGGTTTCACGTTTGACGATTTTAATTTGTGGCTTGGTCTGACTCAGTTTGATCGTTGGTATTTTGGCTTTGACTTTGGCTTTGGTGCTTCGTTCCAAAGGGAAATATTTATCAGCCAGAGCCATGGCTTGCTTCTCATCGAGAGCACCCGCAATCCCGATAATCATATTGCCTGGGTAATACCAGCGCTTCTTGTAGGCATATAGTTGATCGCGGCTGACAGAGCCGCCGATCGTCTTACGGTTACCGATAATATCACGACCCAGTACCGTGCCTTGGAATAGCAAAGCTTCGTAGACATCTTCGATATGCATCAGAGGATTATCTTCGTACATCTTCATCTCTTCCAGAATAACTCCTCGCTCTTTCTTGACTTCAGCCGGATCGAAAACAGAATGACGCAACATGTCCGACAACATATCCATAGCTAATGTAATATGGCCGCTATCGGATTTGATGTAGTAGGCAGTTCGATCTTTGCTGGTGAAGGCATTGTACTGCGCTCCGATAGAATCCAATTCTTTGGAAATGGCTAAGGTCGAAGGGCGTTTCTTGGTACCTTTGAACATCAGATGCTCGACGAAATGAGAACTACCGCTCAAAGCAGCTGTTT
>CAZPQR010000044.1:1518-5899 GCA_964588865.1 uncultured Gammaproteobacteria bacterium | reverse complement strand
GGACCAGGTGGTCGCTTCCACCGGTACCGGCGGCAGCGAACAGCCGACGTTCAGTTCGTCCACGTTCCCGTTGACGTTATCGACGTAGACATGATCGACGAAATTACTCGCCAGACCATTGCCGTCGGCGCCCAAGTTCAGCTGACACGAGGCCAGCACCTGGCAGGTATTGAAATCGATTTGATACAGCACTCCGCTGTATCCCAATGCGACCAGAGTTTCACCGTTCTGCTTGCAGAAGGTGAGACCATCGTAGCTATCACCAGGTACGTTGGCGCAGAAGCCGGCGAGCGTCACCGTCCCCACGTTGTCTACGGAGAACCGGTAGATGCCTCGGGAATCGGCCTTGTACAGATATGTGCCGTCCGCCGTCAGACCTTCCGCCAGATCATCGCCGGGCGGGTTGCAGGTCCAGACCACCGCGCAGTTGGTGGTATCGATCGCGGTCAGTACACCAGTACCGAAATCGTACTCAACCAGAAGCCCGCCGTACATGGCCAGCTCACTGGGAGCACTGGCATTCGGCGCCGGACAGCGCTGGATCACCTGACAGGTCGTCAGGTCGAGCAGTTCGAGCATCCCAGTGCTGAAGTTGGTCTGCCACAGCTTGGCGCTGTTGACGTAGGCCTCGCCGTTGAGGACACGAGATCCGGTCAGACACAGCGGTACACGGGAACAGCTCCCGTCGAGTGCCGGCAATCGCGACGACTGCCCGATGGCCTGAGCCGGATCCGGGTTGCCACTGGCGGCCGTGGCCGGACGATTGACGAACAGCAAGGCGAACAGCAGGACCAGAAGCGCCGACATTCTCTTCATCATGGATGTACCTCCAAGTAAGGGTGGTGCGGTGAGGTTCAGTTCAGGGGGAGCGATCCGTATTACGCCTTACGCTTTACGTCCTCGCCTTACGAATTACGTTTTACGTTTCTTCATTACCTCCTTGTAAAATGAACGAAAAAATCTACCAAACCTTATGGTAGAAGGCTGACATAGTAACAAATATATTTATTACTGTCAATAGTAGTCAAATCAGAGTCAAAAAATTATTGATTGACAGCCCATGACAACTGTGGTACTATCTTTTTATCGCGTTATGAAAGACATCCTTTACGCCGTTCAAATAATTATTTCTGTGCTCTTAATCGGAGCCATTTTGTTGCAAAATCAATCCTCCGGTTTGGGTAATGCCTTCGGTGGCGATTCAGTAGTCTATCGCACCCGCCGTGGCGCTGAGAAAATCATTTTCCGTGCGACCATTATCTTGGTCGTCCTATTCATGCTATCCACTTTGGCTAGTGTGTTTATCTACTAACCATTAAGCTACTCCGTATTCCTGTTCGCTTGGTGACCAAGCTCTGGTCCTATATGCGGACCTGGCTACATCGCCGCTTTCGACGTGAACTGCCAGCGTCTGATCCGCATACACGGTTGGATCAAGAAGCCGTCGCATCGCTCCATAATCGCCATTTCCCTACGCGGGATCAATTGCGACATATAACCAAAGTTCTTACTCCGTCCGAACAGCGTCGAGCTCTTTTGGCTTTAGGAATATTTATCGTTGGTGTTATTGGTTGGATCACGACTGGTTATTTCGCCAAAACTTTCGTCCATCCAGCACGCGGTGGTTCTTATACTGAAGGATTAATTGGTACTCCGCGTTATATCAATCCTCTCCTCTCCAGTGCTAATGATGTTGATCGTGATTTGGCTCAACTTATTTTCAGCGGCTTGGTGAAAACCGACCCGACAGGACAGATCGTACCGGACTTGGCTCAAGGGTATACCGTCAGTGAAGATAAGAAAATGTATACTTTCCAGTTACGTGACAAAATTTACTGGCATGATGGTGAACCGCTAACAGCTTCTGATGTGGTCTTCAGTATTTCTCTGATTCAAGATGCCGAATTCAAAAGTCCTCTGCGTTTGAGCTTCAACGGTGTACACGTAGAAGCTATAGATGAACGGACAGTGCGCTTCACCTTGGATCAACCGTATCCGGCTTTCTTGTCCAATCTGACAGTCGGTATTATTCCTAAACATATTTGGTACTCTATCCCGCCCGCCAATGCTTCTTTGGCCGAAGCCATGACCAAACCCATTGGCAGCGGTCCTTATAAGTTCAAATCGCTGGTCAAAGATAACAAGGCTGGCTCTATCCGCTTATACACCTTAGAAGCCAATCAGAACTACTTCGGTGATAAACCCTATATCAGCGAACTTTCGTTCAAATTTTATCCTGACTTCACTGCCGGCGTGGAAGCACTGGAGAATCAGAACGTCGAAGGACTTAGTCTGCTGCCCAAAGAAAATAGTTTACAAGACAAAGTGAAGAAGCGTGTGCATATTATCAACTTACTAGTACCCCAATACACCGCTGTTTTCTTCAATCCTGAGAATAACCCTGTACTCAAAGACGTTTCTATTCGCAAAGCTTTGGCCTTTGCCCTTGATCGTCAGATGATGATTGATAAAATTCTCAACGGACAAGCCAATGTCATCAACTCTCCGATCTTACCAGGAACTTTCGGCTATGATTCCACCGTGAAGAGTTTTGATTTCAATAGTGAACAAGCCAATGCCCTTCTCGACGCTGCCGGTTGGAAGAAGGTGGATGGCAATCCCTATCGTCAGAACAAAGACACGACCTTGGAGATAACACTCACCACCGTAGACCAACCAGAAACCATCGCTATCGCTTCTATTATCAAAGATCAATGGGAAGCTATCGGCGTCAAAACAACTATCAATACCATTGCCCGCACTCGTATCCGCAGCGACGTCATCGAACCACGCAATTATCAAGTCGTACTATTTGGACAAATTCTACGTGACAATCAAGACCCTTATGTTTTCTGGCATTCCAGCCAAACCAAGAATCCTGGCCTCAACTTGAGCATCCTTGGTAACAAAGATATCGACGCTGCTCTAGAGAAAGCACGCGCTACTGATAACCCCAAGACCAAAACTGATGCTTACAAGATTTTCCAAAATACTGTGCACGATCAAGTATTTGCTATATTTCTTTATAACCCTAGCTATAGCTACGCCCTAGCTAAGAAAATAAAAGGCGTAGAACAATTAACTCGTATTAACATACCAGCCGACCGTTTCACTGATATCTCACATTGGTATATCAAGACGCAACGATCCTGGTCTCAAACTAAATAATTATGAATCAACCAACACAACCTCGAGCCTCACGCCCTGGTGGCAGTCACCGACATCGCCGCCCTGGTATGGGACGCTCCAGCTCCTCCGCTAGCTCACCGTCCACTGGGCGTCCAGCTTCACAAGGAGCTCAACCATCGCATCAACTGAAGAAAATTTTTCAGTCTGGTAACACCAATCATCAACCGCAGCGTCCTATGCTGCACAAATCTGCTCCGCAACCTCGTACTGGCGTACATCATGCTGGTGTCGATCGCGGCAAACTATTGGTCATTCCACTGGGTGGCAACGAAGAAGTCGGTCGCAACATGACCATCTTCCAATACGAGAGTGATATCATCATCCTCGACATGGGTCTGCAATGGCCAGAAGAAGACATGCCAGGTATCGATTACATCATTCCTAATATCGAATATCTCAAAGGCAAAGAACGAATGATCCGAGGTGTCATCATTACTCATGGTCACTATGATCATATCGGTGCCATCCCTCATCTTATTCCTCGACTGGGCAATCCTACGATCTACGGCACGCCGTTGACGTTGGGCATCATCGCCAATCGACAAGAAGATTTCAAAAACGTTCCTCTTAATCTACAATCGATCGAGAAAGACAGTATTTTGCAATTAGGTAAATTCCGCATTTCCTTCTTCGGTGTTTCTCACAATATTCCGGCTGCTGTCGGAGCGGTGATCGAGACTCCGGTCGGAACCATTATGCATACTGGAGACTTCAAACTTGATCCCAAAGCTTCCGGTGACGCACCAGCCGAAATCGATAAGGTGAGACAATGGGGTAAGAAAGGTATCTTGGCCTTGATGGCTGATAGTACCAATGCTCCTCAAGCTGGTCGTCAATTAACTGAAGGTGACATCCAAGGCAACATCGATGAGATTTTGGCCAAGGCTGCAGGACGTGTCATCCTCGGAACCTTCGCCTCACTACTCAATCGTATCCAACAGATCATCTGGGCAGCTGAACGCTTGAATAAGAAAGTTATCATCGAAGGCTACAGCATGAAGCGTAATATGGAATTAGCTCAAGCGCTGGGCTACATGCACGTGAAGAAAGGTACGATCATCCAGCTCAAAGATATGAAGAGCTATCCGGATAATCGCATCATTATCATCTGTACTGGCGCTCAAGGTGAAGACCAAGCTGTCATGATGCGTATCGCTACGCGCGAACACCGCAGCCTCCGTCTGGAGAAAGG
>CAZPQR010000044.1:0-1418 GCA_964588865.1 uncultured Gammaproteobacteria bacterium | reverse complement strand
GTTATCCGCGATCGTCAGATGATGGCCGAAGATGGTATGGTGGTTGTCATCGCCTCTATTGCTGGCAAGACAGGCCGTATGACCCATTCACCAGATATCATCTCCCGCGGGTTCATCTACATGAAAGAGAACAAACAGCTGGTAGAGCAGATTCGTAATAAGATCAAAACCATTATCAACGAAACCGATCCTAAGCTCGGAGCTAGCGATGATTATCTCAAAGATAAAGTTCGCAACGACCTTGGTCAATTCATCTATTCCAAGACCAAACGCCGTCCAATGATCCTGCCCGTTATCATCGAGGTATAATAAAAACCGCCCATCGTCCCGTGGGGACGTGTAGAGACGCAACATCTTGCGTCTCTACGACCGCGTCCGACGCGGTGGGCGGTTTTTTATTTTACCTGATTATCCAATTTCTTCTTGGCCACAAACTGCTCGATATTATGTACCGTGGTATCGAGGATACGTTCTACTGCTTCTTTACTATTAAAGGCATTATGTGGCGTCAGGACAACTTTGTCAGAATGCATCAAGATATGATTCTCCATGTTAACCTTCAAATCCTTCTTACTGAAATCGACTGACAACATCTCGGCTTCTTCTTTGATATACTGCTCCCCTTCCAAGACATCCAGTCCAAGGCCATCAACTTTGCCTGATTGCAAGGCTTTGACCATAGCGGTGGTATCGATCAAGCCTCCGCGAGCAGTATTGATCAAGATAACTCCCTGCTTCATCTGCTTGAAGCTCGCTGCGTTGATCAGATGATGAGTCTGTTTGGTATAGGGAGCGTGTAAGGTAATAATATCTGCTTCTTTGAGCAGTGCCGGCAAGGTCAGATATTTGAAACCCAATTTCTTGGCAGCAGCTTTGTCTGGATAGGCATCGTAAGCCACTATGTTCATCTCAAATCCTTGGGCCATGCGGATCACATGACGCCCGATGTGACCAGTACCCACCACTCCCAGAGTCTTGCCTTTGAGATCACGTCCTTGCAACTCTAGATTGGAGAAATTGCCACGAGCCGTACGTTCATAGGATTGATGGATACGTCGAGTGATAGATAAAATCAAAGCCATGGCGTGTTCGGCGACAGTATTCTCTCCGTAGAACGGCACATTGCAGACGGCTACTTCGTGCGCTTTGGCCGCCTTGAGATCGATATGATCATAACCAGTGGACATGGTAGTGATTAGGCGTAAACGTGGTAAGTGAGACAAAGCATGACGATTCACCTGACTACCAATGAACACTCCCAATACATCGGTGTCTTTAGCTGCTTCCAAAACCTCTTCCGTTACACACTCGGGGAAGAAACGTAATTTATGACTTTTTAATTTGGCGCGCAAATAGTCTTGCTGCCATTTCTCTGTTTCGAAGAAAGTTATATTCATAGATGGTATAAGTATAGCAAA
>CAZPQR010000043.1:0-6036 GCA_964588865.1 uncultured Gammaproteobacteria bacterium | reverse complement strand
CTGAATGAGTTTTATCGCGTATCATTTCGCGTCTCCGCGGTAAGTTCGGACAACACGCTGCCTCGCTGAAACTCCGTCGAAGCGGGTAGGGTTGTCCATCACCTGAAATCATATATAATAAACATCTCTATGACCCAATCCCAAGCTCTGACGATAATGAAAACCGGTGCCAATATCTTCCTGACGGGAGAGCCAGGCGCTGGTAAATCCTATACCATCAACCAATACGTTGATTATTTGCGCCGTCACGGTATCGATCCAGCTATCACCGCTTCCACCGGTATCGCCGCCACTCATATCGGTGGCATGACCATTCACAGCTGGAGCGGCATCGGTATCAAAACCTACCTCTCTCATCGCGATCTGGACGCGCTGTCGAGTAATGAATATTTGGTCAAACGAGTCACCCGTACTAAGGTTCTGATCATCGATGAAGTTTCGATGCTGGCACCAGAGACCATCACCATGGTTGATCAGGTCTGTCGTGAAATCAAGCGTACCAGCGAACCATTTGGTGGCATCCAAATCATTTTTGTCGGCGACTTCTTCCAGCTACCACCGATCAATCGCACGAGTAGTAACGAAACTTCGCAGGGTGGTTTCTTCGAAGAAGAACCAGTAATTTTCGCTTATCAGTCTCCGGCTTGGGTTAACGCTAATCCCTTGGTCTGCTATCTGGATGAACAGTATCGCCAAGATGATCCTGATTATCTGCTTGTTCTCAATGCCATCAGGCGCCATGATTTCGGTGAGGCTCATCTGAAACATATTGCTCAACGCAAAATTGAAGCAGCCAATGCTCCGGCCGATGTCACCAAACTTTTTTCCCACAACGCCAACGTTGATGCCGTCAATGATGCTTTGCTTGATCAGTTGCCGGGTAATGCTCACACCTATACTATGAAGTCTCAAGGCAAAGCTCATATGGTACAAAATTTACAGAAAGGTTGTTTGTCGCCCGATATTCTGCAACTGAAAACTGGCGCAGCGGTGATGTTCACCAAAAATAATCCTACCGCTGGTTTCGTCAATGGCACGATCGGCACGATAGAGGGTTTCGATCCGGCGTATCACTATCCCATCGTCAAAACGAAACAAGGCGAGCGTATCACGGTCGAACCAATGGACTGGACAGTAGAGGACGGTGGCAAAATCCAAGCCAAGATCACTCAATTTCCTTTGCGCTTGGCTTGGGCTATTACGGTTCACAAAAGTCAGGGTATGAGCTTAGACGAAGCGATTATGGATTTGCGTCAGGTCTTTGAATACGGTCAGGGCTATGTGGCCTTGTCTCGGGTTAAGCGCTTGTCGGGACTGTATTTGCTTGGTTGGAATGAGCGGACGTTCGAAGTGCATCCACAGATATTGCGACAAGACGAAGCGTTCCGCGATGGTTCCGCAGCAGCTGTCAGCACCTTCGAAGCACTCGAATCAGATGAGCTACAGAAGTTACAAGCTAATTTCCTCTTGGCTTGCGGCGGCACTTTGAAAGCTTCTGGTGAGAGGAAAGTCGTGTCTGCCAAGACCAAATCCAAGAAGCAGCCGAGCACTCGCTATGATGAAATTCGCAAAACCCATCCCAATGCCAATAGGCGCTGGGATCGGCAGCAAGATGAGCAACTGACAGCCTTATTCAAAGAAGGCATGGAGATTCCCATGTTGATGAATCAAATGGGACGCAAGAAGACTGCCATTATTTTACGCCTGATCAAATTGCGATTGTTGCCGGAAGATTATTTGGAACATCACGCAGAAGTTTAATCTCGCCAAGTCGACTTGACTGCGCTATACTATTAGGGTGAAATCAAAAGTTAAAACTAAAAATAAAAAGCTAGGATTAACTTCAGTTGAAGCTAAGATTCGCCTGCAACAGTACGGCGAAAATGTTGTGTTTAAGAAGAAGCATCTGCGTCCTGTAGTTGCTTTTATTCAAAAGTTCAACAGCCCGCTATTACTAATTTTGATTGCTGCTTCAATTGTTTCCTATTTCGTCGGGCAACGTACCAATACCGTTATCTTGTTGTTCATGGTTCTGTTATCGGCGGTACTAGATTTCGTTAATACCTATCGTTCTGAGAAAGCGGTTGACAGCTTAATCGCCAAAGTTATCACTACGGCTACGGTCTGGCGTGACGGCAAGAAGCGAGAAATTTCTCTCAAAAATATTGTTCCTGGTGACATAGTTTTCTTATCAGCTGGTGATATCGTGCCGGCCGACGGACGCATTATTGAAAGTGATGACTGCTTCGTCAATCAGTCAGCTCTGACAGGAGAGTCATTCCCAGCGGAGAAAGAGCCGGTCAGTGAAGTTTTGCCTAAGGAGTTAACCGCTGACTTGAAGCAAATTGTGTTCATGGGCACCAGTGTCGTTACTGGCTTTGCTACTATTGAAGTACTACGCACGGGCACGCAGACAGAGTTTGGTAAGATTGCCAAACAGTTGCAGAAGACAGAAATTGACACTGACTTTGACAAGAATATCCGCAAGTTTAGCTTATTTATCATGCGGTTGACGTTGCTGCTAGTGAGCTTCGTTTTCTTGGTCAATGTTCTGGGTCATCGCGATCTATTTACTTCGTTTATTTTTGCTATCGCGATTGCCATAGGATTAACTCCTGAACTATTGCCCGTGATCATCTCGGTTTCTCTTAGCCGCGGCTCGGTCCGCATGGCAGCTAAAGATGTAATCGTTAAACATTTACCAGCTATTCAAAACTTCGGCAGTATGGATGTCCTCTGTACTGATAAGACTGGTACGCTGACCAAAGATCAGATTGAGTTGGTCAAATACGTCGACATTCGCGGACAAGCTTCGGATCAACTACTGACCTACGCTTACGCCAATAGCTTCTATCACACCGGTGTGCAGAATCCACTTGATACCGCTGTCAAAAATTTCAAGAAAATTAGTTTGGCTGCTTGGAAGAAAGTTGATGAGATTCCTTTTGACTTCATGCGCAAACGTCAATCAGTCGTGGTAGATAGCGGTGGTAAGCATGTGCTGATCAGCAAAGGCGCCCCAGAAGAAATACTCAAAGTCTGCAGTCATTGCAATGAAGACGGCACTATCAAGCCATTATCGGCTGCCATTATCCAGAAAGCCAACAAACAATTCCAAGCTTTGTCGCAAGATGGTTTCCGCGTCCTGGGCGTCGCGACCAAACCACTGACTACCAAAGCCAAAACCTATTCTCATGACCAAGAAACCAACTTGGTCTTCCAAGGTTTCATCGCTTTCCTTGATCCAGCCAAGCCAACAGCCGATGAAGCGATTCGAGAATTAGCCGAGCTAGGAATTGAAATCAAGATTCTCACGGGTGACAATGAATTATTAACTCAGAAGATTTGCCGTGATCTCAAATTGCCTATTAAGGGTACGTATACTGGTCAGCAAATTGCCAAAATGTCCGATCTCAAATTGCAGCAAGCAGCCAAGAATGCCAGCATCTTCGCTCGCGTGACGCCGGATCAGAAGGAGAGAATCATCTCTGTCTTGCGTAAGAGCGGTCGGGTAGTGGGCTATCTCGGGGACGGCATCAATGATGCGCCAGCGCTCAAAGCCGCTGATATTGGTATTTCTGTCAATAATGCCGTTGACGTGGCCAAAGAATCAGCTGACCTCATTTTGTTACAAAAGAGTTTACGTGTCTTGAAAGACGGTATCATCGAAGGTCGCCGTACGTTCCATAATTCTCTCAAGTACATCATGATGGGATTGAGCTCCAATTTCGGTAATATGTTCTCTATGATGGGAGCATCCGTCATGTTGCCTTTCTTGCCCATGCAGCCGACACAAATCTTACTTAATAATTTCATGTATGATAGCTCGCAGCTGTCTCTGTCTTCCGATACCGTGGATAATGACGACATTAAGAAGCCAACTTCATGGGATTTGAAATTCATCCGTAAATATATGTATGTTTTTGGTTTCGTTAGTTCGGTCTTTGATTTCTTGACCTTCGGTTTACTCTATTTCATCTTCCATCTATCGGAAGCGCAATTCCAAACTGGTTGGTTCATCGAGTCGATTGCCACGCAAATATTTGTCATCTACGTGATCCGTACCAAGAAAATTCCTTTCATCCAGAGTCGACCCAGTATGTTACTGCTAACCAATACTTTACTAGCGGTAATCATCGCTTGGGTATTGCCGTTTACACCGATCGGCAGCTATTTCGGGTTACAGCGCCTGCCGTTGCTTATTTTGATGTTAATCGCCGGCTTGGTTGTTGCTTACTTGATTCTCGTTCAATTCACCAAGCAGGTATTCTATAGAAGATTATTGAAGAGAGTATAGTCAATCGTTATTTGTTATTAGTTATTAGGGAAAGTCACCGCATCTGTTTCTTCCCGAATAACAAGTAACTAATAACTTTCTTCTTTTTAAATTAAAAGCGGTTCGCGTTGCACTGTTGTGCTCGCGAACCGCTGTGTTGTTAGTCGGGCTGAACCCAGACGATGGAGTAGTAAATATACTCATCGGGCTTGGGCTTGCCCAGAGGATCAATGATCACCTCGATCTTGACCTGATCACGGAAGAAAGTAGGATATTCATTCATCCAGTAGGTCAGAACTTGAGTCACCTTCTCAGCCACTTGTCGCAACACTTCAAGGGTGCGCTCAGGCCTGTACAGGAGACCGACGAAATTCACCACGATGGTGTCGGTTTGAGCTGGCTCGATCTGTGACCAGAGCAAGAAAGGTGTTACTAGCCCTGGGTGTACCTTCATTGCAGACACCGATGCTACCTCTTGAGCCAGTGCTCGTATCAGACCCACTTCGGCACTGGGGTCCATCATTGACAGACCCATTACTTGCAGGATTGGCATTAACCGTCGCACCTTTCCATTAAAATGGTGGTCAGGTATTTGTTTGGTGATTTGTCTGAAGGAAAAAGGGGGACAGTAACGATAGATCTAATAGTCCAGTCTCCGGTCTTGGTCTTCATGTGATCGGCAATGACCATTTCGACCATCCAGTTATCGGGCGGTTTTAAACCCTCTGTGTGAATCACGTATTGCTGTGGTTTACTCACTTCATGACCTCCTGTCAGTGGAAAAGTCGTAGGCCGAGATTCCCCAGCCAACGGAAAAAATGGAAGGGCAGACGCAGGAAGAAAAATCCAACCAGTCGCAACGTGCGCCAGTACCACTGTACTGCACCACTGCCCAAGATGCGGCAAAGCGCGAACAGAAGTAGTAACAGAATACCGATACCACCGATAAGCGGTGTGATCATTGATTCCTCCGAGATGTGAAAGAGCTTAACTCTCTTGAGCTTACGATTGAGTTTTATCATAAGCTCGAGAGAGTCCCGCATCAGCTTCTAAGTGAAGTTGATGCGGGATTATATTAGCCGGTAGTCGTTGGTTTCTTATGTACCAGCGGTTTGTGCGGCATCTGATTGGATGCGAATAGCAACAAACCACCCGTGGCCATGATCGCCAGACCCAACCAGAAATACAGTCGGGGATTGTGAAACAGGCAGACCGCCGATGTCGTCAGCCCCACCGCCAGCATGATCGGGGCGACGATGGAGAGAATCTCCTTGAAGGACATGGTTGCCACTCTTAGACTGAAGCCGAGTCCGATCAGCAGGAAGGCCAGTGCCATCAGGCAAATAACAGCCACGTTGTCCGTGCCTTTGGGCGGAAACAATCCCACGCCAATCGAAAATATCCCCAGAAATATCGCTGTGTGGGACAGCTTCTTGTTCATAGAGCCTCCTCTTCTGTGATTAGAGCCGTTCTAGCCGTTTCCGGAAGTCAATGATGAATTGCACACGTGGCAATTGAGCGCGTAGCTCTTCTACTGCCGCTTGTTTAAGCAAGACGTCTACTTCAGTCGGACATTTGGTCGGATCTGTCAGCCAGAGCTCGAAGTATTCTTCGATCAGGCTACCTTGTTCCGACATCAGAAGTTGATGGAGGGTCATGGTACACCGTGGCTTCCTGATAAGAAATATATTAATGAACGATATGAAGGCTGATGATTGTGGTCAGGCTAACCAAAGCTGATAAGCCCAAACACCACATCA
>CAZPQR010000042.1:0-6067 GCA_964588865.1 uncultured Gammaproteobacteria bacterium | reverse complement strand
GCCTTTTTATTGGTTGCAACGGACTGCCTTGTTAGAGCCTACGATGATGCTGTGGATAATGCTGGCGCTAGTTTCGTACCTGCGCGCCAGCAAACAGCCGCGTTGGTATCTGGTTGTCGGTGCCGCTATCGGACTTGCCTTACTGACGAAGTATACGGCTTTATTTTTGTTGCCGGCTTTGCTGGTGTTGATTATTTGGCGTCGTAGAAGTGCCTTGAAACAACGTCAATTATGGGCCGGTGTCGGCCTGATGATCATCCTCCAATATCCGGTGCTGCTGTATAACTTGCTGATGTACAAGAGTAGAGGACATGCTGATGTGCAGCTGGCAGCGCTCTTACATCAGACCAATCGCGACTGGCCCCTTCTATCGACGCACGTCAATACGAGCTGGTGGCAATCATTGCTGACGCTTGGCCAAAATGTGATTGATCTCTACGCTTGGCCAATGATCGTTCTTCTTGTTGTGTCTGTGGCGATGCTAGTAGCAAAAAAAGTTTGGCAGCAAGCAACGGACTATTGGTTGTTGCTAGGTATGTTGGTAGTGTCGTGGATAGCCTTCATGCTACTGACGAGGCAAGATCCACGTTTCATCGCTACGGGGTATATCTTCGTCCCATTGATTGTAGCGCCAGTGATCGTTGCTTGGACACGGCAGTTGCGTTGGAATAGTCTGTTGATAATACTATTGTTAGTAATTTCGCAGTTTTATAATATTCAAACCAACTATGTACCTTCACAGTGGGGGAGGATACACTGGAGTTATTCTTCGTTCCATGGCCAAGGTTATGGCTTGCTAGCTGCTGAGCAGTATCTATCACGATTGATTGCTGGTCATCAGCCTGATGTAGTGTTGGAAGATGATTATTATCGTCAGTTTGATCCTCGTGTTGCGAAGGAGAAGATATTTGATTTCACAGCCGATGCTTCGCTTTCCAAAGAGTCAGTATTATCAGATATTATTGTTTATGATCAGCGAATAAATTGGTTCGCAGAAATTTGGTATTTCAAACGCATCTTTTATTTCCAACGCTTCATGGTTATCAGCACGCGAGATTTGGTGCAGTTTCATGAACAATTCCCGCAAGAATATTTGCAAATAACGGGCGGTAAAAAATTCCATTATTTCCAAGTAGCAGATAGTAATTTGATTGATAAAATTGCCGGACAAGATAGTGTCAATGCACAAGCAGAAAAATTATTAACGTCATCTGGTGAGACGCTTCTGCCTAGCCCGACTGGCCAGTCAGCCTTCAAATTGTATACCGGAGTTTTCCCAGGTCAGGCTGTGCCTAAGCCCTAGTGCAAAAAACCCAAGAAAATGCTATTATTTCAAAGATAATTAATCAATTAAGATTATCCACATATGGCAAAAGGTATCACTAAGTCTCAAATGCTTGAGGCATTAGCCACCAAGACCGGTCACTCCAAGAAGGATGTGGCAGCGGTATTGGATGCTGTAGCTAACCTAGCTTACAGCGAAGTTAAGAAAAACGGAGAAATTACCATCCCAGGAATTGGTAAATTGGTCAAGAAGCACCGTGCCGCTCGCATGGGTCGCAACCCGGCCACTGGCGCAGAGATCAAAATCCCAGCCAAAACCGTAGTTAAATTCAAGGTTGCTAAGGCTGCCAAGGACGCGATTCTATAGGAATTAGCTTGTAGGTTGTAGCCTGTAGGGACAGGTCTTGACCTGTCCTGTAGGTTAGTAGCAAATCAAAATACTCCCTTTCTTAGGGACGCTCAGCGTCTGCAAGAAGAGGAGTATTTGTTATTGACAGAATGATTATATTTTATTGTTATAAAACCCCCGGCCGTTAGGTCGGGGGTTGATGCTTACTTCTGCTTTTTCTTTGCAGTAGAAGATGCTTGAGTTCGGTCTTTGACTGGAATGTCGGGGGGTGACATGCCAACCATGTCGACCAGACCGTCTTCATTCAGAAGATACATGGTGTTGCCATGCACCTCTGCATGCACGTGAACCGAAGATTTTAAATTCTTCTTCACCTCTATCCTCCTGACTCGGGGGGTTGAAAGGTGATTTGGTTCAGTTCGCAGTTGAAGCGAATCTGTCCATGAGATAGGGTGGCCAGAAGATCGTTGTGTCGCAAGAATGTCCACAACAGATAGCCATAGACAGCTGCGCAGGCTAGTATTCGGTTCCGAGGAAGCGGATAGATCCTGGGTGCCGACATCTCCTTCAACCCTTATGGTTGACGGGGGTGATGTGACACAGAACCTGGTCACCGTTCATAAGTGCTATCGGTGAACCATCAGCATCGTTTACTAGGGCTGTGAGCTGTGCGATATAATCGCTGTAACTCCCTGAGCTTCTGAAGAAAACCTTCCATTCACTCAACTGCAGAGAACGCTTGGGGGTCTGGTTTGACTTCGGGATAACTAGGCCAAGTAATTTGCCATTGGCCATGATTGGGGTGGGGAAGTCCCCATTCGCATCGATGGTGCTAGTAAGAATTTCTAAAAATGTTGCAGCCGCCGTGTCGTCTTTGAAGAAGCCAACAGAACGTGGTGAGCCGAGTTCCAAAGGAGTGGGTTGGTCGCTGGGCGGGGTTTGCAGTTGTTTGATCAGAGCGAAAACCTTTTCATAGGCAGCAGCATCATCTTCGTCGATGAAAAGATGGCGATAATTAGCCAATTCAACAAGCACTCGGGGCATCTCAGACATGGAGAAACTCCTTGGTTGAGAGTGGTGTAAATGAGCGGAACGTACTGAAACTACAAGATTTAGCTAATTTAGTCAATAAAAAGTGCCGCCTAAGTTTCCTTAGGCGGCACTGCGAACCTTTCCCTTTAAGGGGTCGGGGTTATACGGTAAGCCAGGGCCATCTCTCGCAGAGTTTCAGCAAATGGCAGAAGTCGTGAGCGTTTGCCCGAATTGCAACTCTTACATAACAAACGTAGATTTCCGGCTGAGTGAATATTGGTCGGCCAGAACTCGTTTCTTAGTTGTTTGAGGAAAGCCCCCTTTTTGCCAGACTCCGGTAAACGGGTGTCCGAGTAGGATATTAGAGTTCTACGAAGTCCAATCCGTTGGGGTACTATGTGATCAATCGATGCCTCGTCCAAATCCAAATCGTGATTACACGCGCGACATGTTTGTTGGTAGGCCGTGTAGATAGGATTAAGATTGGGCACAGTATAGGCATTAACACCTCGCTTACTTGCTACCAGTTTTGGAGTCAGGCCGAACTCGATCATGAGATGATCGATGGTGTGATCATATAAACAATTCCCGCAAAGTCCGTCGAACGTAGTCAATTCGTCAGACACACCTTGCCGGTTCCTACATTTCCAGCAGATACCGAAATCGTCAAATGATATCTGGGGAAATTCGATCTTCATCTTTGAAGCAATCTCATTTATGAAGTTAACAATCGCGTCCCAGGCTATCACGCGAGAAAACTGGGTCTCAATTCTAGCTAATAAGCCCTGTCTGGTTTTAACTTGCATAATAACATCGAGGGTCGGTACAATTCTGGTACCTACTGCCATGCATGTTTCAGTTATTTTCCACGTGACATGCGTGGGTTCAAACTGGTTATTTCTGCTCAAGCATTCTTCAAAACGACGATACGTTTTTTCAAGCACGTTTTGAGAGAATAGGAAATTGTTTAAGCTCATGACAGACCTCCTAGGTGGGTTTATTTCGAAGAACTAAGAATTTTATACTATATTATTTTATTAATAATATGTCAATAGTAATAAAAAAGGCGACCATATAGATCGCCCAACCCTACATGGGAGTAGGGGGAGTCGTAAAACGAAATAATAAAGAACAAGAATAACCCCGCGGAGGTGGATTCGACCGGTCGAATGGCCCACGAGTCCTTGGGGAGCAAGTAAATATAATCTATCACATTTACAATTGGTATACAAATTGATATAGTATCTCAACTACTCCGCCAGACCACTGGCTGGGGCGCTCTATACGGGTGCCCCCTTTTTTATATAAAAAAGTGCCGCCTAAGTTTCCTTAGGCGGCGTTCTGCTGTACTCCTACAGGCCCGGTTAGGGGTGATCTGTAATCCTCCAGCAGAAGGAAGGTGGAGGCAGCGTTCGAGCTGTGAGTCTACAGTTCTACGGAACCTAAGTTTCCTTAGGCAGGTCCATGGAGAGTTTGGTGTAACTCTACCGTAGTAACTGTAGCAGCGAGTCTGCCTCCGAAGTAAGAGGTGAGGTCCGATGTCCGGTTCAACGAGCGGTCTGCCAGAACGCCTCCATGGTGCCTTACTCGGACCTCACCAAAATGGTTGGGTGGCTCACAGAGTGATCAAAAATCGCGTGTTCGATCCAGAGCCCCTTACAAGTAAGGACGGCTCATCTCTGTGAGACGCACCCAAAAGTACAATTTACGGGGTACAACCAGTAACAGTTTTGGCCTTACCCTAACACTCGTTTGAGGTTAGTGACTGAACCGGTCGCACCCACAACCAGAGCACTCTAGCATACTGGTTTAATGTGTCAAATTATTTCAGGGGGTGGAATTTCTTATGGATTTGCTCGGCGTATTTATCCGAAGCATGGACATAGCGGGTGGTAGTGTCGAGAGATTCGTGACCCAGTAATATTTGAATGGCAGCTGGATTGGCCCCTGATTCAGCCAAATAAGTGGCGAAGCCATGACGCAGACTATGAGCGCTAGTCGGTACATTGATACCCAGTAGTTCACGATAGCGTTTAATTTTCATCTGCAAATAATTAGTAGATATTTTGGCATCTTTATCATTTACATTTTGACCACGGTAGGGCACAAATAAATATTTGCTGTCATCCAAACGAATGTCGAGATATTCTAGTAGATGTTTGTAGGCTCGATCGGTCAAATAGACGAAACGCTCTTTCTTGCCTTTACCACGGATAAATATCTTACCAGTTTTGTCGATTTGGAAACGAGTCAGATTTAATAACTCTGAAATACGCATACCAGTGGAAAATAACATTTCTAACATGGCCCGATTGCGTAAACCGATAAATTTATCTTTTTCGAATTTTTGCGGTGACTCGATCAGTTTGATCAATAAGTCGAGCTCTGCCACCTTGGAGTGCTTCTTATCAGTTTTAGTCAATTTCACTGATTCAGGGGAAATGGGAACGGGCGAGTCATATTCAATCAAGTATTTGAGATACGATCGCAGTGATGACAACATGCGATTGACTGAATAGGCGCTTAGTTTATCTTTGCGATTGGTATCTTGATGCTTGACGGTGGCTCGGTCGGAGGAGAGGAGGTAGGCTTTGTAGAGCTCAATGGTCTTTTTGGTAATTTTGTCGAAAGAGGTTTTGATATCCTGACGCAGGAAATTATCAAAGACAGTTAGATCACGTTCGTAATTGTAAATTGTTTCAGGAGAAAAATTATTTACTCGTAAGTAGAGGAGGTATTCATAAAATTCTGGCAAGCCAATGGTTGGCTTCGGTTCCTTGGTCGTTGGTTTGGAGGTAGTAGTGGCTGGCATAGGCTTTGTGGATAAGTTAGTGTTTAAACTGAGTGTAAGAGATATTATACTCAATTATATATTATTCCAATAAAGCCGTCAAATGCTGATGTAATGATCGTTTTGACCCTGTGCCCTACTGCTCAAATCAAATTTTCAATTCAAGGCATACTATGACCTTAAATTTAAATTTGCACGCTCTTCTATCGGTTCCTGGTCGTTATTCCTATCTCTTTAGCTACGAGGCATTTAAAGCCCTGTTTCATGATTTGAGGGTATTAGAGGTACTTGAGGTGCGGTACTCGGTACTAGGTACTCGGTGCTCGCTTATGACCCATCAACTCATAAATGACCTGAGTCACTCTTGATGATACTAGCTAGCACTTATTCAGTTAATGAGATTTGAGTCATCTATGACCTAAATTACTAAATTTGAATTCAGCTGATGCGCGTGTTGATTAGATCAGACCGCTGTGACTCGTTTCGAAATGGCTCATGAAGGTCTGTCGCCTCCAAAAAAGCAGTCGTGGGCTATGTGTCGTAAAATAATTATTGATATTTGTCATTAGTTAATCGTTTCGGCCAGAGGCCGATCGGCCTCTGGCCGAATT
>CAZPQR010000041.1:3769-6212 GCA_964588865.1 uncultured Gammaproteobacteria bacterium | reverse complement strand
ATCAAGAAATTATGTCGCCGAGAAAAAATTGAACTTATTTTCACACCGCATATTTTGCCGCTCGGCTTGATCGCGGAGAAAGTCGGTCAGAAGCTCAACATTCCTTATGTCTTATCATTGCACGGTCTGGATATCAATCTAGCGCTGCAGAAAGACCGCACTGCTGCCATTCGTTTACTGAACAACGCTCATCACGTCATAGTAAATAGCGAAACGACCCACTCCATCGTCGCACCATTGCTGCCCGCCAATAAAGTATCAGTTATCACACCCTATATGACGGGGCGACTGGTAGCTGATCCGATGCGTGTCGCTGCTATCAAGCAGCAATTTGCTGGCCAACAGATTGTCCTCACCGTCAGTCGTCTGGTGAAGCGCAAGAATCATGAACAAATGTTGAAAGCTATCAATGCTCTCGGCCGTGCCAATGTGCACTACCTGATCATTGGTAACGGTCCTGAATTAACTTCCTTGCAACGGCTGGCAACGGAACTAAAAATTAACGAACAAGTTTCCTTCCTGACTGATGTCAGCGACCAAGATATCGCCAACTACTATCAAGCAGCTGATATCTTCATGCTGCCGACACTTAATCTCGGCGCCGATATCGAAGGTTATGGCATTGTCTATCTGGACGCTGCTCATTTTCATTTACCGATCATCGCTGGCCAACACACTTCGGCTGAAGAAATACTGCAGCATGAAGTCAGCGGTTTATTGATCGATAGTACCTCACTGGAAGCGATTAGCAGTAACCTCCAATACTTATTGGACCATCCAGAAGTGCGTCAACAATTAGGTGAGGCTGTCTACAATCATCTCCAAACCTTACCTGACTGGACCGCCAAGGCTAACCAGCTTAATGCTATACTGTCCTAATATGAAACCGATCGATCTTGTCCTGATCAACATGTCCAATTTCACCGAGTGGGAACACGGTGTGCATAATCGTAATTTCCATATCTGGCAAGAATTGGCCAAGCGACACGAATTTCGCAAAATCATCTGCATCGACTATCCGCCGCTGACCTGGAAACGAGCTGCGCGCAATTTCAAAGAAACTATCATCACGCCGTTGAAAACCGGCAAGGTGATTCAACGTTCCCTATGGCAACGAACGGTCCAACTATCGGAACGGCAGTTCGTCTACTCCGATATTTCTTTCCACCTTGATCCCCAAGGTTACGTCAAACGTTTACGCCAGACACTAACCAAATTGGGATTCGAAACCACGGTGGTCTGGTCATTCTTCCCACCAATCATGCCATATCTCGAACCGCTCAAAGCTGAATTCACTATTTTCGACGCAGTCGATAATTGGGCCGAGCACAGCTCCTATGGTTTCATCAAGAAACGTTTGCAGGACAATTATCAGTACATCAAGAAACACAGCCATGTCATCTTCACCGTGTCCGAAGATTTGCAGAAAGTTTTCGACAATCAACCTAATGTCTACTGGATTCCCAATGGTGTGGATCTCAAACACTACCAACAGCCGTGGCGCCTGATCAATCGCGATATCGCCGATCTACCACGACCGATCATTGGCTATATCGGTGTTATCCAGAAACGGGTTGATTTACCTTTGATCAAATATCTAGCGGAGAAAAATCCTGACAAATCCTTCGTGCTCTGTGGTCCTGTCTGGTACGCCGAAGATTCCAAAGAGCTGCAAGCGTTACCCAATATTCATTTCCTCGGTTACAAAGAATATTCCGAATCTCCCATGTACATCCAACAATTTGACGTTGGTTTGATACCACACAAACAAGATGAATTTATCGCCTCCACCAACCCGATGAAAATGTACGAATATCTAGCCTGCGGTAAACCAGTGGTAGCGACAGCGGGGAGTGGTGCCGAAATGTTCCGCGATCAGATCTATATTGCCGATAGCTATGAAGCCTTTCACGATCAGCTGCAGTTAGCTATTGCTGATATTGGTGACGAGGCCAAAGCTCAAGCCAAAAAAAGTTTGATGGAACGTTATTCCTGGATCAAAACAGTCGACGCCATGGTCGATATCGTGGAGAAGAAAATAAACGCCTAAGATGAAACTGTCTGTCATCATCGTTAGCTGGAATGTGCGCGATCTCTTGCGCCGCTGTCTACAGTCATTAGTAGCAACCACCGGCTTGGAGCTGGAAGTTATTGTCATTGATAATAATTCCGATGACAATTCAGCTGCGATGGTCCGATCCGAATTTCCGCACGTCAGATTAATTGCCAATGAGACTAACAATGGCTTCGCCGCTGCCAATAACCAAGGGTTCGCTCAAGCTACCGGCGACTATATCATGATGCTTAACCCTGATACTGAAGTCAGGCCCAATGCTCTATCACTCCTGATAGAGCAACTTATCCAACAGCCACAGATCGGTATTATTGGTCCGGCTCTGCTCAATGCTGATGGCACCAGGCAACGTTCAGTCCGCCGCAATCC
>CAZPQR010000041.1:0-3669 GCA_964588865.1 uncultured Gammaproteobacteria bacterium | reverse complement strand
ACTCAACAAGCTGGTTTCCAATTATTATATTTCCCTGCGGCCGAGATAATTCATCATGGCAAAGCTTCTTTCCGTCAGCACCTCACCCTTCGCTTACAAATGATGTTTAATCGCAGCTTGATTACCTACATGAAGAAACACAGCAATCCTATCGCTGTAGCTTGGTTGTATCTGATGATCCCACTTAATCTACTCTTGACCTGGCTCTATAGTTTCATCAAGCGCTAATATGTCTCGTTATCTCAACTATCATTGGTTCCAAATCACCGCCTTACTATTGGTTATCGCGGAAGTCGTATCGTTAGCTGCTTATACTTTGCCCTGGCTCAACTGGTTGCTATTGCTAACGTTCACACTAGCTACTATTTGGTTGCTTCTGCGCGACCGCCATTGGGCACTCTATCTGCCACTAGCAGAATTAGTCTGGGGTTCACTCGGCAAATCATTCTACTGGACTATCGGAGGAGTGGAAGTTTCTTTGCGCTTATTACTGTTTGTCATCATCTTCTTATTGAGCCTGCCTGCGATAATTGGAAATTTGCGTAAAATAAGCTGGTCGCGGTCATTAGCACGCTGGTATGGCGCTGTCATATTTTTCTTAGCCCTAGCTCTAATCGTAGGACTCCTGCGTCACAACAGTTTGTCTACCATGTTCTTCGACGCCAATAACTATCTGTATCTGGGCTACTGGTTGGTCTGGTACAATCTGATCCCGACTATTGACTGGAAGAAAGTGGCAGCTATCGCAGTCGCTGCCGTACTGATCGTCAGTCTTAAAGCTTTGGCCATCTTTCATATCTTCGCTCATGCGTATCCTTGGGCCAACATTGCCTATCTCTATCTCTGGGTACGCGATACCAAAGTGGGAGAATTAACCTTCGTCACTGGCAATGTCTGGCGAGTTTTTTTCCAATCGCAAATCTATCTTGTCATCATCTGGTTGATGGGCCTACTACTAATGTCACTCGATGCCAGTGTACGCTTCACTCGGAATAACTGGTTACTCCTAACAGTCATTGGATCAGCTATCCTTATCAGTTTGTCCCGCAGCTTCGGAGTGGCACTGGTCGGAACCTTGATTATCACTTTGCCACTGATAGCGAGAAAATTACACCTATCTTGGAAACGACTCGGACTGACAATCTCTGTCGTTGTCTCATCTGCTATTTTGACACTGGGATTACTTTTCGTCCCGCCTGTAGACGCTGACGTGGCTGCGGCTTTTGCTCGTCGTCTATCTGGAGGCGAGGAAGCAGCTTCTTCACGCGCTAATTTGTTACCAGTTTTGATTCACGGTATAGAAACCAATTGGATAACCGGTGCTGGCTTCGGTAGCACGTTAACCTATATCAACAAAGATCCACGCATTAGAAATCTAGCTAATCCCGATGGAACGTATACTACCTACGCCTTTGAACTCGGCTGGCTGGATTTTGCTTTCAAATTTGGTATCCTTGGTTGGCTGACTTGGTTGAGCCTGATCGTCTATCTCATATGGCTCTGTTGGCGACGGGGAGTAGAGCGTCATCAGACAGGTCTACTTCTAGCCGGCAGCGGTTTACTCTTCATCAGTCTGACCCATGCTCTGACGCCGTATCTCAATCACCCTTTGGGTCTCGGCTATCTGATCTTAGTCTGGTTATATCTCTATCATGACAAAACCCAAAGTAGCCATTAGTTTGGTTACCTACAACAGCGAGAAGTACATGCCTTATGTCTTGCCGGCTATTGCCAAGCAGGACTTTGACGATTGGCAACTTTTCATTTTGGATAACGAATCAACCGACGGAACCTTGGCCGCTATCCGCGAAGTGGCTATTAATTGCAAATTGTTGGAGCAACGACACAATATCGGTTTCTCCCGCGCGCATAACGCGATTATCAATTGGTCAGACAGTGACTATATCTTGGTACTTAACCCCGATGTTCTACTGCCAGAGAATTATGTTTCTCGACTGGTTCAATTTTTAGATCAACATCCTGAAGTGGCCTCTGTCAGCGGTAAATTATTGCGCTGGGATTTCGCCAATTCAGAACTGACGGAGACTATTGATTCTTTTGGTTTGGAAATTTATAAACGTTATCACGTCGCGGACCGCTTCCAAACCTTACCCGATAGCGAGACGTATCAATCAGGACAAGTCTTTGGCTTGAGTGCTGTGGCCGTACTGTATCGTCGGCAAGCGCTGGAAGCGACCAAAATTCCTAAGAAGAATAGCCCTGATCTGTATGAATATTTTGATGAGGACTTCTTCGCCTACAAAGAAGATGTAGATCTGGCTTGGCGTCTACGCCTCAATGGTTGGGAGCACTACGTCTTGGCTGATATCGCTGCCTATCATGATCGTACGATCAGCAATCAAGAGAAGAATCGCCAGCACGAACGTCGCGGCCGTAAGTTGATTAATCTACTGTCCTACCGAAATCATCTGGCCATGATTAAGAAAAATAGCTTCTCGTCGCTCACCGCCAAATTCTTCCCCCGTATGCTGGTCTACGAATTTGCCAAATGGGTCTACTTGCTTTTTGTCGATAGATCTAGTATTACCGGATTAGTCGAGTATTGGCGTCTCCGTCCCAAATTGGTATACAAGCGCAAATATATTCGTAAACTAATTAGTGTTAAGCCGAGCGATTTCGCTTCGTGGTTTCGTTAAGAAAGGTACTAGGTACTCGTTACTAGGGAAGATACGGATTTCCGAGTACCGAGTCGCAAGCCCAAGCACCAAGCCTTTCCTCGCTATCCGGGACCCGGATCGCGGATACCCTCTTCACATGACCCTCTCCATCATCATCGTCAACTATCAGACAGCGCAGCTGGTCAAATACCAACTGCAGAATTTGCTGTCACTCAAACCATCAGTGGAGATGGAGATTATTGTCGTAGACAATGCTTCCGGTGACAACTTAGCGACCAATCTCGGACCCGACTATCCACAAGTAACTTTCATCACCGCCGAAGCCAATCGCGGCTACGCAGCTGGTAATAATCTCGGTATTAGTCGCGCTCAAGGTAAGTACATACTCATCATCAACCCTGATATCACCATCCGTCGCGCCGAGGAGATGGAGCGCTTAGTAGAATTCATGGATCGTAATACCAATGTGGGCATCGCTGGACCGCGCCTCGTCCACCCCAATGGTGAGCTACAAGAATCCTGTTCGCGCTGGCCTAGCTTGCTGTTACCTTTCTTCCGTCGTACCGCACTCAAAGACACTACCTATGGTCGTAAATGGTTAGATCATTATTTCTATCGTGATTGGGATCACCGGTCCAATCGTGCTGTTGATTGGTTGGTCGGAGCTACCTTGATCGTACGCAAAGAAGCCCTGATCAAAGTTGGCCTCTTGGACGACAACTTTTTCTTATACCTAGAAGATACTGACTGGTGCCGACGTTTCTGGGAAGCTGGCTATCAAGTCTGGTATGTAGCCGAGGCTGAATTTACTCATTATCACAAACGCGAATCAGCCGATAATGGCGTTTGGCGAAGCTTGTTCCACCGCTCCAGTCGCGAACATATCAAAAGTTTCTACAAATACTGGATGAAATATCGCGGTAAGCAGAATCCGCACTCATAGTTATAAGGAAGACTATAAGACTTTCAACTAATAATGAACATACCCCCAGCTAAATCGCTGGGGGTTTCTGTTCGGCTGCCTACGGCA
>CAZPQR010000040.1:3581-6296 GCA_964588865.1 uncultured Gammaproteobacteria bacterium | reverse complement strand
CGCTTACAAACGCACTCCCCAGGCATACGCCTGGGGGTTTATCTGGTTAATAAAAAACAGGCCGTCCCGAAGGGCGGCCTGTAATACTTAGTGCAGCAGAATCATTGTTCTACCGCTTACGTTTCTTTCGTGAGACCTTGCTGGGCTCAGCCAACTCGGCATCGAGCTCTTCGCAGAGCTTCCTGAGCGTCGGAGGGAGCTTCTCCGCCGGATAGTTTCGAATTGCCTCGAAGAAGCTCTCGAGAAATTCGTCCATCCCATCTTTCCCAGGAGTCGAAGGAACTTTGGAAACAACTGGCTTCTTAGCGGGGCTCACGATATTACACCTCCAAGTAAAATTATTGGGAACAGTCCTGAATTTCAGGATTCAGTAATATATAATATATTTTCTATACTGTCAAGTCTCCTTGCTAAAATAGCCCAATTTAGCTAAAATTGCCTAATTACTACTACCTACAACCTAATAACCCAATAACCTACTACCTAAATAAATGTTCTGGGGCGATAAAATAGTCGACGAAATTCAACTTAAGCTGGCCGACAAAATCAAAAGCGGTCAGCCTTTGCTTATCCGCGATGAGAAGACTATGTCCGGCCGAGTACACGTCGGCTCGCTGCGGGGAGTGGTTATTCACGGTATTATTGATCAAATTCTCAAAGAGCGAAACATTGCCAGTCGTTATCTATTTGAAATAAATGATTACGATCCGTTTGATGGACTGCCAGTTTATCTCGATGAGAAAATCTACCGACCCTACATGGGCCGTATTCTCAAAGACGTCCCCTCACCTGATCCCGCTTTCCCTAACTTCGCTGAATATGTAGCTGATGAATTTGTCAAAGTAGTGAAGACTACCGGATTCGAACCAGAGCTCTATCGCTCCAGCACCTTATACTTAGAAGGTAAATTTAACGAAACGATACGCTTAGCTCTCGACAACGCCGAGAAGATCCGTGACATCTACAAACGAGTATCTGGTTCCGACAAAGGCGAGGAGTGGTTGCCGGTACAACTTGTCTGCGAGCAATGTAAGAAAGTCGGAACCACCAAAGCCATTGACTGGGACGGCACCGTCGTTACCTATCGTTGTGAAGCAGACTTAGTCAAATGGGCACAAGGTTGTGGTCATGAAGGTAAAGTTTCGCCTTTCGACGGCAAAGGTAAATTGCCATGGAAAGTTGAGTGGGCGGCCAAATGGAAGATTTTGAATGTTGACATTGAAGGAGCAGGCAAAGATCATGCTACCAAAGGTGGCTCTCGTGAAGTCTCCAGTCTGATTGCCAAGGAAATCTTCGGCTATCATAATCCTTTCGATATTCCTTATAACTTCTTGGTAGTGGGCGGCAAGAAAATGTCTTCGTCCAAGGGCTTAGGCTCCACCGCCAAAGACATCTCTGATTTGCTGCCACCCGAACTGACTCGCTTATTAATGCTGCGTGCCAAGCCACAACATGAGATTGATTTCCAACCGGATGGTGACACCATTCCTGTTCTCTACGATTTCTACGATACCTTGGCCGCTGATTATTGGGCCCAATCACACGAAGATCATCAGCGATTATTTGAGTTAACTCATACGTCGTCGCAAGCTGATAAATTGCAACAGCGATTCTTGCCTCGTTTCAGTTTGATCGCTTACTTATCGCAGATGCCGCATATTGATCTGCAGGTTGAAGCTGCCAAGATGAAAGGTGAAGCGTTGACTGAAGCAGACAAAAATGAAGTCACCTATCGTGCTGATTATGCTCACGGCTGGTTAGCCAAATATTCCCCAGACAAATTCCGGCTCACTATCTATACTGATTCGGTACCAGAATTAGCGCGTAGCCTCACCGATCAACAAAAGCAAGCTTTGACTGAAATCCTGCACTATATCCAAGCCAACGATAATCTCAATGGCCAAGATTTCCATACCAAGTTACACGAGATCAAAGAAACACAAGGCATAGAGCCCAAAGAATTATTTGAAGCTATTTACAAATCATTCCTCAATGCTACCAGTGGCCCCAAGGCTGGCTGGTTCTTGAGTGTATTGCCTCGCACCTTATTATTAACTCGACTCCAAGAAGTCACCAAGTAACATGTATAAATATCTCGCTTTAACCTTCTTCGCACTCATTGCCCTAACCGGCTGCACACCATCTAAGCCAGTTACTTCCAATGATGGCTATAAGCCTTCCGGTGGATTAACCACCATCAATGCCGATAGCAATCAACCAACTAATAATTTCCCTAAGCCAACCATGACCAATACCGCGATCATCAAAACCAGCAAGGGCGACATTACTATCGAACTCTATGGCAATGAAGCTCCCAAAGCAGTTGCCAACTTCATCAAATTAGCCAACGAGAAATTCTACAATGGTATTTACTTCCACCGTGTCATCGCTGATTTCATGATTCAGACTGGCGATCCACAGGCCAAGGGTGAAGCGGGTAAAGATTTCGTCTACGACTCTAATAACAACCCCAAGCGCTTACCGATAGCTGGTACTGGTGGGCCGGGCTATCAGTTTGAAGATGAATTTAATGCTGCCTTGCGTTTCGACAAACCAGGAGTACTGGCTATGGCTAACTCTGGTCCCAATACCAATGGTTCTCAATTTTTCATTACGCACGTACCAACCGAATGGCTCAATGATAAGCACACAATTTTTGGGCAAGTCACCAGTGGACAGGACGTCGTCAATAAGATTCAGCAGGGAGACAAGATT
>CAZPQR010000040.1:1421-3481 GCA_964588865.1 uncultured Gammaproteobacteria bacterium | reverse complement strand
GATATAAAATTCATCCAAGCCAACAAAGAACAAGTTCTCCTCGCTATCAAGAACAAAAATAGTCAGGTCGATCTTGATCGTCTCTTGGCTCTGCACGAACAGCGCAGTGACCTAATGCGTCAAATAGAACAACTCAATCAGGAGAAAAAGGCCAATGCTTTTACTATTAGCGGACAGAAGGGCAAGCCGGATCAGGAACTTATCGAATTGGGCAAGAAGATCAAATCCAAGTTAGAAGTATTGCAGAAACATTTCGATGAAATTGAAGTCGAATATACCAACCTGATGCTGCTGGTACCCAATGTCTACGCTGAAGATACGCCTGTCGGAGCTGACGAGCATAGCAATGTCGAGATTCAGAAAAACGGCGAACCGAAAAATTTTGATTTCCCGATCAAAGATCATATTGAATTAGGCTTGGCTCATGACCTGCTCGACTTCGATCGAGGAGTGAAGGTAGCTGGTTTCCGCGGCTACTTCTTGAAGAATGAGTTAGCACTGATGCATTGGGGACTAATCAGCTTAGCCATTCAGAAGATGGTCAAAGCCGGCTTCACACCGATGTTTACACCGACCATGGTCAAAGAAATGGCTCTCACCGGCAGTGGACACTTCCCCGCTGGACGTGAGGAAATTTATGAGACGAGCGAACAGAATGAGAAAGAAGATAAATATTTAGCTGGTACCAGCGAACCATCACTGCTGGCCTATCGAGCCGATGAACTATTAACTGCTAAGGAATTACCGTTGAAGTACTGTGGTATTTCTCAATGCTACCGTCGCGAAGTAGGCAGCTATGGCAAAGATACCAAAGGCCTATACCGCGTTCACGAGTTTTTCAAAATTGAACAAGTAGTTGTCTGCGAAGCCGATCTCAAAGCAGGGGAGAAGTATTTCCAAGAAATGCTGGGCTACGCTGTTGAGTTGCTTCAGGAGCTGGGTTTACCACATCGTCTGCTCCACATCTGCACCGGCGACATGGGTGCTGGTAAATACAAGATGTACGATATTGAAACTTGGATGCCCAGTCGCAACGCCTACGGTGAAACCCATTCACTATCCTTCCTAACTGATTGGCAGAGCCGCCGACTCAACCTGCGTTACAAGAACGACAAAGGTGAAAACATCTATCCCTACACTTTGAATAACACCGTCGTGGCCTCACCCCGTATCCTAATCGCCATTCTCGAGAACTATCAGCAAGCTGATGGATCGATCGTTGTACCGGACGTTCTACAGCCATTTGTGGGGAAGAAAGTCATAAAATAAATCCTAAGTTCTAAGTACTAAATTCTAAACAAGTTCGAAGCTCAAATATTCAAACGAAATTTGAACTTATGAATTTAATTATTGTTTAGAATTTCGAACTTATAACTTAGAGCTTATCACTCCATGACCAGCTGGCTCGAAATATCCCGCGGCAATCTCGAACACAACGTTCGCTATTTTCGTCGTTGGCTCAATCCCCAGACCAAACTATTTGCCGTAGTCAAAGGCAATGCCTATGGTCACGGTCAAGCAGAAGTTGTCTCAATCCTCAAACGAAATAAACTAGTCGATGGTTTCGTTGTTTTTGAATTAGCTGAAGCTCTGGCTGTGAGGAAACAAACCACTAAGCCCATCTTAATTTTGGGCTTCTGGCCACGATCCCGATCAGAATTATTGTCAGCAGCCCGAGCCAAGATTACGTTGCCGATCAAAGATCTAGCTGATGCGCAATATTTGAACTCACTGGGAGTCAAAGTAACGACTCAAATCAAAGTTGATGTTGGTACACGCCGACTGGGTATCGATTATCGACAAGCAGTCAGCATCATCGAACAAATCGTTACGTTGAAAAATTTACAAATCCAAGGAATCTTTAGTCATTTCGCTGACAGCGAGAACCGCAATCAAAATTTCACCCATCTGCAATTTCAACGTTTCTTGCGTATTATTCACGAGCTGCACAAAGACAATATCATTTTCCCGCTCAATCACATTGCATGTACCGCCGCTGTCTTGCGTCAACCGTCCTATCAAGTTCAGGGCTTACGCCTTGGCTTAGGTTTATATGGTTT
>CAZPQR010000040.1:0-1321 GCA_964588865.1 uncultured Gammaproteobacteria bacterium | reverse complement strand
AATTACGAGGTTACCACTCGACTCAATCCTTTGTTACCGCGCATCGTATGTTCTTGAAGAAACGTTCTCAAACACCGAGCAATCGCTTCTATCGACTTGATACCACACGCGTCGCTGCGGAACCGCGTCGACGTCAGGTCTATGATTATTATCGCGAACCGCCGGCCCAGAAGACTATGTCGCGCGCCTATCTCGTGATGGGAATCATTGCCATTATTCTCATTGGCCAGAGCATCTTCCAAGTACCATGGCTAGCACTCCATCATGTCGTTATCGAAGGGCTACCTGATATACCACGAGAACAACTTGATCAGCGGATCAATCCCGTACTGGAGAAACATCGCTGGCTAGTTTTCAAAAATAGTAATTACTTACTTTTCAAACCTGGTAAACTGCAACAACAATTAACCGATGATTTCTGGCTCAAAGATGTAACCATTCGCAAACAATTCCCCAACACCTTACGTATTAGCGGTCGGGAGCGCATCTTACCCTTCGTGCGTCAGACACCAGAAGCTTTCACCCAACTGGATTATCGCGGTCAACAACTCGGAGATTTAGCCAGTACGACGGTACCAACCAACATAGTGATCGCCGATGAACGATCTGACCGCAGTCAATGGATCAGTACTGACTATTTAGAAAAAGCCTCCGCCATACGCCAAGCCTGGAATCTACCGGCTGAAAGCATTGCTATAACCAAATTTCATCTCATTGATGACGATCGTCAGATCGTTGTCTCCACTTCACGCGGTTACCGTGTTCTCTTCAGTGCCCAAGACTCCTACAGCCAGCAAATTCAGCGTCTTCATGACCTCCTTGACCAAAATATAATACCTGCTACTATCCAGTATGTTGATCTTCGTTTTGGAGATCATGTTTATTTCAAGTAGTTGCTTTCCCACTTCTAACCAGGGCGGAAGAGACCATGATCAAGTGCAAGGTATGGCGAAAGAGAGCGGAAGAGATTCCCATTGAGCTCAGTCATCGCGAACGCCAACATATTGCCGACGAGATTCATGGGATGTTTGCCATTGGAGGTAGCTCATTTCAGGCCACTGATTTCGAAATAGAGGAGGGCGGCGCCAGATCCTGTCTATCAGCCTGGCTCGCTCGGCACGAGCTGACCAATCCCTTCACCCGGCGACCGCCAGCAGCCAGGCGCGGTCGAAAGCCCATTCGCAACTAATAATCTTCGGACGCCCAGCGTCCACAACACCGCCTCAAACATCGAGGCGGTGTTTTCATTTATCTGAACCCTAATAACGAATTCGGCCAGAGGCCGATCGGCCTCTGGCCGAAACGATTAACTCATGACAAA
>CAZPQR010000039.1:0-6602 GCA_964588865.1 uncultured Gammaproteobacteria bacterium | reverse complement strand
TCAATTTTCTTCTCCACGAAACAACTATAAGGTTTAAAAATTTCATCATCGGTAGCAGTTGATTCATCATCAGTGATCAACACGCTCACGAAGAAATCATCATTCAAATCGACATCACCATTATTTTTGATCGTCGCACGAAACAATCCACCATCGAGTAACGGTGGTTGTCCCGGATACAATGTTAGTGAGGGATCAATAGCAATAGAAGTTACCGCGATATCAACGGGGCGATGGGATTGAATCATTAAATGCGCACTGCGCGCCTCCTCTCCCGTAGGAGTCCGACTAATAACACGGAAATGATAAAGTGTATCGGGCTTAGTAGAATCCAAAATAATTGCCCGATCGAGAAACAAAGTAGAAATTTTCTTACTCTGGCCAAAGGATAAGTCATCACTATAGATCACCGTACCGTCAGCGGGCTTATTGGTTTTCCAGCTAATGACAATGGTGCCGTTACCCAATAATTCTGATTTGATATCAGAGATTGCCAATGGACCGACTGCCGGCTCTGCCCAAGCAAAGGATCGGAAGAGCATCGGCGCCAGAATTAAGATAAACAAAAAGACAGCTACTGAATAAAGTGTCTGTCGAGTTAAATTTTTGTTCCAAGTCATAATGTATAGTATCGCATTACAACGCGAACAAAAAATAAAATTACCTAACAAATACAGTATAGCACACCTAAATTGAAAAGTCAAGATCAAGTGTTGAACAATCCCCTACCTAAGCTCGAACCTAAACAAAAAATCCCCACTTAAGGTCGCAATTGTGCGTGCCGCGGAGATTTCTTCACTGTCCTCTAGGTCACGGGATGCATTACCCCTTGGATGTAGGTGGGTATCCGCATTCCTAAGCCACGGCCGAGGAGAATATAAGATTCCCGAGATAAGGGTTGTAGAGCATATACATCAAGTGTTGTAGAGAACTACCTCTATAGTAGCACAGTCACGAGGAAGTGCAATTCACTGAAGCTATCCGCTACCCGGATCACGGATTCCGGACACCTTCTTCAAGATTACTAAAGAGCCGATCGCTCGACTCTTTTAGATTCTTACCAATAAACCTACTACCTACCGCCTACTTGCTAATTAAACATCACATCCTCATCGGCTCGCTTGTAATTGTATATCTCATTCTCATGAAACCACAATTGAATTTCAAATTTTGCTTCTTCTTCGGTACCAGAGGCATGCATCATATTTCTTACAGCGCGTTTGTTCATGTTGGCGAGTGCCGGAGAATCAAGAGAGAAATCTCCACGTACTGTACCGGGCTCAGCGAAAACAGGAAATGTCTTACCGCCCAACATGCGTATATTATCAATAGCGTGTAATCCTTCAAGTACAATAGCAACAACTGGACCACTGGTAAGAAAATCTCTGTTCCATTGATTGATCATTCTACCGATCTCAACCGGATCCATAGTTCCCAATTCTTCATTGGCATCTTTGCCATACTTCTCATAGGTCTCGAGAGTTTTCTTGCCCATGCCTTCGAGAAATTCAATCCGCGCATCAGGATAATGTTTACCAACCAACTCCTGATCAACCCAGACCATTTTCATGGCAACAATTTTCAAACCCGATTTCTCAAAGCGAGAAACTATCTCCCCTATCAAACCGCGCTTCACTGCATCTGGCTTAACCAGAACTAAACTTCGCTGAATTAATTCTTGTGACATATTATAGTTTCATCGTTTCTTTAACTTTGGCTACCACTTCTGATGGAGTGATATTGGCTTTAACCAAATAACCGACAGCACCTAATTCGTTACCTTTCTTCACATCCTCATCTTGACCGAGATTGGTGAGAAGCAAAACAGGGATATCCTTGGTAGCTGGATTTTCTTTGAGTCGTTTCAAGACTGTGAAACCATCCATCTTAGGCATGATGACATCCAACAGAATCATGTCTGGTTTCTCTTTCTCAGCGAGCGTCAAGCCTTCCTCGCCATTGCCGGCCTTGATCAGTTGGAAGCCATCGTTCTGGAACTTCACCTGATACATGTTGGCTAGCATTTCCTCGTCTTCGACGAGCAATATTTTTTTCACGTCAGCCATAGATTTGATTAATGATATAACGGGTTCAGTATAGCCAAAAGGGGTCCCATTGGCAAGCCAAGCCAGTAACCGCTCTGAGGGGACACATAGTCGATAGAGGTCGAGCTAATCTCAAATCGTACGGTGCCTAGATCTATGGTTGAGAGAACCTGACAACCAGTTCGTCGTAGCCTGATGAGAGCAGCTGGATTGGGGTGACCATAACGATTATCCTTGCCAGCTGAGATCAGACACCAGCGCGGATTAACCGCCGCTAAGAAATCTGAGGCCGAAGAATATTTGCTACCATGATGACCAGCTTTAAGAATCTCCGCACCGACATCAACCTGTCTCATCATGAGAGCTTCTTGTTCACTAGGCAAGTCACACGGTAATAAAATATCTTCTTGGCCCCAAGAGATTTTACTCACCACACAACCAGCGTTAGAGCTCGGTGGCCGGAAATCTGACGGTGGCCATAATAATTTCCAACGAATTCCTGAAGCCCAGCGAAATTGTTGACCTTGATGCACCGCCTGCAAAGGAATATTTCTCACTCGTATATCCGCTAGGAGCTTGGCAAATCCTGCCGAGCCATTGGTCTCATCACCGTTATAGAGAATATGGCCGATGGTGTAACGATCAAGTAGCCACTGCGCTCCACCATAATGATCCAGATCCGGATGCGTCAATAGTAAATAATCAATGTGATGATCATTCCACGGCAGGGCAGCAGACAAAGCATCAACTACTTGATGCCCAGCGCCGGTATCAATCAGGATAGTGATATTATCCGGTGTACGAATCAGCAGACTATCCCCCTGTCCGACGTCTAACATGGCAAACTGAATGGACGGCGTAGCTACTGATCGTGTTCGCACGATCACCACTAGCAACGACACGATAACAATTATGAAGATACTAGTGACAAGATATTTTTTCATTGATCAATTGAGTAATTATAATCATAGCACCAGCAGAAAAAATAAGCGCTACGAGAGAAAAAGGTAAAGGCACCACCGACCAATGAGCAGTACCGACTAAGGTAACTACCCATAGTACCCAGCGAATCATCATAGTAATAATCAAACTTGCTACCGCACCAATCACCGGCACCCACCAGATCAAAGGCAACAACAATCCAATAATCATTATCGGTCCAACCAACGGCACTACGACAATATTAGCTGGTAAAAACCACAATGGCCAGACTTGGAAATAATATAGTATCAACGGCCACGTAAACATCTGCGCTGCCAACGTCGCGCTCATCAACTCTCTCAATGACCAACGCTCCGTCACCCATACCAAAACCTGCGTCCACCACGGTGTCCACCAGATCAGACCCAGAAGTGCTAGAAACGACAGTTGCCAACCAACATCATAAACTACCGCCAAAGGATTAATGATAGCCAATACACCAGCGACCAAAGTTAGTAGGTGCATAATATCGACTGGTCGACGAACCAATTGAGCTATCAATAAAGTACTCGACATTACCGCCGCTCTCACTGCTGATGCTGGCGCGCCGATAATCATAACGTAAAGAATCAATACAGCAATCAGAAGAATGGCACCGGGAGTACGTCGCATACCAAGAGCTGATAATAACGATCGCCCCGCGATAATGAGCAGCGTCATGTTCATACCAGAAATCGCTACGACGTGACTTAGTCCGCTGCGACTAAAATTAGTCGTGGTCTCATCGGACACTCCTCCGCGTTCATTGACGATCATCGCTTGCATCAATCCGGCCACTGGACCTGGTAAGACTCGATCATAGGTTACGATAATGTAATCTTTGAATCGGAAGAACGGTGTCGTCCAATTGATGTGATGACTGACGAGCGTCAGCTTAGCCCTACGACATCTGATTGCTACGGCCTGCATCTGATCGCGTCGCAGGAGACGAATGTCTGACGTATCACCTGGCGGTTGCGGCTGACAATTCACATGGACCTGATCGCCAACTTGATACACAGGATAATGTGGAACCGTTACAATGATGGCACCAGAAACCTGATGATGCATCGCCTGCAATCGTAGCCGCTGCTGGTCTGCGTCGAAATCACGGTATTCAACGCTAGCATCTAATTCGAGCGGCTGATCAAATATTGGCTGATCATTAATCATCAGAGCAGTCCGCCAGTAACCCAGTACGAAAAATAGTAACACTACAATATATTTTCTCTTCTCACTGACCCAGCAGATCAGACTGAGTGACGAAACTACTATAGCCAAGGTGATGATGGGCGTATGAAAAAAACTGGAAACTATAATTCCAGTCAACAGACCGATCACTGCTAAACGAATAATAATTTTCTTGGCCATGGGATTATTTGTTGTCCAGTCTAAGGACAAAAATAATCTTTGGCAAGATGTCAGAAGCGAATCACTGAAGCAGGAGGCGTCGGTAATTCTGATGATGAAACTGTAAACCAGCCGTCGTTACGCGTCACCCAATTAAATTCTGTAGGTAATAAACGAACCGACGCCTGCACCCGACCTTCCCGACCAGCCGTCGCTCGCAATTCGAAACTATCTCCTGTCGTCAGGGTGACATAGGGTTTGAAGCGTACTCGTACCAAATCAGGATTAGACTTAGTAATAACCGTCGGTACCTCTTGGTCACGGATGTAAACCTTCCACGTCTGGCTGGCAATTGATTCGTTACTATTTACTTGCAGCACTAGACTATTGAGATCAATTGATTTCCCAGACAAGGTGGCTAATTTGAGACGATAGCCATTGGTGGCAGTCGAACTAGCATCTAATGTCCACGTCGGTTGATCGTGTACTAAATATAATTTCTGTGACAATCCTTGATCCGACTTCCAGGCAATAGTCTTGGCTGAGACGAATCCCTTACCGCTGACTTCTTGCGTAGTTACTTTGATAGTAGCCAAATCATTTTCGGCCACACCGCGAACAATTAGTTGATACTGCTTAGGGCGGGCACTGCTAATAAGAATATCCGATGAGCTCGGTTCCCAAACATACAAATCTTTCTTCTGACTAACGGTCCAGGTCTTAACCGTCGTCTGATCATCGACCAAAGAAATCAACTGAGGCAAGAAGGTATTAGTCTCAACCGTGAAAGCAAGTTTCTGGAGCGTGATTGGTTCCGCGCGTACTGCTAACGGCAAGGTAACAGTGACTTGCTGTAATCCATGATCAGCTGAAGCAGACACAGCTTCTCCGACTGGAGGCTGGATCATAAGCCAGCTACCCTGATCGACGAAAACAATTCCGGCCGTCGTCAGGGGGAATACCGCCTGCAAAGAAGGTGTTACGCTGGGCTGAGAAAATACGATATCTTTCTCGTTGGCGATGCGTGCTGTCAACAATTGTCCTGGCCGGTTGACCAGCCAGTTAGTTCTAACTATTAGATCATGACTACCAGCGGGTAAGGTGGCCGTCGGTGTCTCAAAAGTGACAGTGCCAACGTTATCAAGGGAACGGTCGCGACCAATCTGAACATCGTCCACATATAGCCGCAACGTTGATAGATCAATTGGCTGATACAGTCCGTCCAAGGTAAGACGTAGTCGTTGCAGGGTAAGCGGACCATCAGTCTGCAAAACAAAATGAGCCACATCAATATTCTCTTGTGGCCCTACAATCTGACGCTGTTTGCTATCACTGGCATCAACCCATACTTTGGCTACAGCGATGGTGGCTGGATGTTCGTCCTTGGTGAACGAGAGTATCGGCGCGCAGAAAGCTAAGGCCAATGATAAACAAGACACCATCAAGACACCGAGTGAGAGGTGATGGTGCCAGCTAACCTTACGTGACAAGCGTTGTTCTAAGTGATCGAACATGGGGACAATTCGACATTATTATACCACGATCTGTCAAAACAAAAAACAAGCACCTATGAACAGCTTGTTAGTTTAAACGCACCAACTCTGGACTAAACGGTAAAAACCTTCGTCCTATCCAGCGATATATCACGATGCTCTAATTCCGTAACCAAATTATGAAGCGAGGCGTCAGTACTAATCACCACATCTTTCACCTTGGACATATCATCTTCTAACGACTCCAATCGACCCTCTACTCTATCAAATCGCGAGTTGACAGCCATTCGAAAAGAGTCGATCTGCTCTCGTGTATCCTGTTTAACAGAATCAATCTGATTCTTAGTGTCCTGTTTCAAAGAAAGAATAGAGGCATCAATCTGCTCTTTGGTATTCTGCTTAATTGACAGAGCAAATGCATCAATCTGGTTCCTAGTATCCTGCTTGATAGTCTGGACAATCGTCTGTACAGCCGAATCAAAATAATCCTTGGATATATATTCACCTTTCATAGTACTGTGAGTATAAATTGTTGGTTTAAAAAATCAATGGATATTTACCCACAGAAATTTTAGACGGCTATATATTTGTCGGTCTTGCTATTCTACCAAGCCCGCCTCCTGCTTCAACCGCTCCAACATAAAGGGCACTAAGTCTCCCGCCAAGACAACGTCCGGATCTTTGGTTTCTAATTTGGTCCGATGATCTTTGACCATTTTATAAGGATGCAAAACATACGATCGGATCTGATTGC
>CAZPQR010000038.1:2300-6670 GCA_964588865.1 uncultured Gammaproteobacteria bacterium | reverse complement strand
CCGAATAATGGCGTGGCACTAGCTTCTGCCCAGTCGGCGCCTTTGGGGTTCGTCAACTTAGTCACCATGGTGAAGCGCGGATTACTGACTGGTCCGAAGCCGACGAAGGTCTGAATCGTCTTGTCACCGTACTTGCCATTCTCCGCCACCTGCGCCGTACCGGTCTTACCAGCGATGAAATAACCCGGCACACCAGCTTTCTTACCATAGCCATTCTCCACTACGCTGACCATCATGGCCGCAACCTTGCTGGCGGTAGCTGGTGTGATGACCTGCCTGATTACTTTGGGATCGTGCTTCTCTACCGCCACACCTTCACGCTTCACTTCTTCTACAATATAAGGCTGCATTAGCTTACCGTGATTGGCGATAGCATTGACCGCATTTACCAGCTGCAGACCAGTGACGGTGATACCTTGGCCGTAGGAAGCAGTGGCTTTGTGTATCTGACCTTGTTTGGACAAGGAGCTGATATCACCGGACACTTCTTGATCCAACTCAATATTGTAACGCTGCCCAAAACCAAAATTGCTCATATAACTTTTGAATTGACCATTAGGCACATCGCCCGTAGCAAATATCATACCCGTGTTCAGTGACTTCTCGAGCACTTGAGTCATCGTGACGACGCCGTGACCTTTGCGGTCGGAGTTATGAATTTCAAATCCGGCCAGCTTAACCATTCCGGTATCATCATAGGTCGTTGCTGGGGTAACTTTGCCACTATCGATAGCCACTGACATGGCTAATACTTTGAAGACCGAACCAGGTTCGTAAGCGTCAAAAACCACATTATTATTGAAGCGACTAGCGTCCTCGACTTCATTATAACTATTAGGATCGAAGCTGGGGCTATTGCATAACGCCAGAATCCTACCAGTGGCAGTTTCTTCGATAATAACCGTGCCATCGGAGGCGCCAAGCTCTTGAACGGCTTTGTCCAAGGCTTTGCAGGCCTGATATTGGATCGTGCGATCAATCGTTAGGACCAAATTAGCACCATTAACGGCTTTGTCATTATTATTCTGTCCACCGATAGCAGAACCATTGGGTGATTTGAACCAACTACCAGTCCAACTGGTACCGGCTAACTGTTTGTCCCAGTAGCCCTCTAGTCCGTATTTACCAGCTTTGTCATCATTGAGATAGCCGTAGAACCCCAGGAGTTGAGCGCCAATTTCTCGATCAGGATAATAACGCCAGACTTCTTCACGACTATAGATTCCTGGTAATTTCAACGCTTCAATCTTAGTTTTGATATCAGTGGGAACTTTGTGCTTAATTAATTCATATTGATCATCGGTCTTCTTCAGACGATCGATTAAATCTTCTTTCTTGAAATCCAATAAACTGGCCAAACTCTCGGCGGCATTATCGGGCCTAGTCACTTTGGTCGGATCGGCGAAAATTTCATAAAATATTTTATTGGCCGCCAAGGGATAGAGATCGCTGCCGCCGACATTGGTATGATCACGAGCATAGATCTGTCCTCGTGTGGCTTCAACGGTGGCTATTTTGCGCTGTTGTCTCGTCGCTTGATCAGCGTAATGTTCATAATTCAAGACTTGGAGCCAGAAAAGCCTCGTCACAATGGCCAAAAAGAATACCAAAATAACGATACTCAGTATCGTTATTCGTTTATTGATGCGGCCGGAATCGGCAATTTCCGCACTCCGTAACATGGAATCTAGCGGTTATAAGCCACGGAACCTCGTGGTTGGAGGTAAATAACGTGATCGCTGTGAACCAAAGCCAATTCGCTGCTAACTTGATTCAAACGTTCGACCGAGCGCAGCTCGGCTACGCTTAATTGCAACTGCTCATTGGCCAGCTGCAAATCTTTGACCTGATCGACCTGATCAGCAATATCATTGGTTTGTGCTGCCGCCATATTGGCGAAGATCAAACGCAATAAGAAGGAAGCCACGACCAACGCCACCATAGCGACATTGAGTCGGACTACTGGGACTGACATTTTTGTTTTTGTATTCATGGTTAGTTAAATTTTTTCTACTGCTCGTAGCACCGCACTGCGGCTACGATGATTGAGCTTAATCTCGCTGGCTGTCGGAAGGACAGCTTTCTTGGTAATAACTTTAAGTGAGGCCTTATGATCACAGGTGCAACGCGGTTGGCTGGAAGGACAGATGCAATCACGTGACTCACGGCGGAACCAGTGTTTGACGATACGATCTTCAGCTGAATGAAAGGCAATCACTACCAGACGAGCTCCAGCTGGAAGTAAGTCGACGATCGTTGGCAAAGCTTCAGTAATATTCTGCAATTCCCTATTGGTAGCGATACGCAAAGCTTGAAACGTCTTGGTAGCTGGATGCAACTTAGTAATGCGGCTCGGGATAACCTTGCTGACAGCTGTCACCATATGCGCAGCTTCCAAGTCTTCACCATACTGATCGCTAGCTTGTTTCAAAGATCGAGCAATTCGGCGCCACTGCCGTTCATCACCATAATCTCGGATAATCTCCCCTAACTCTGCTTCCGTAACTCTGGTTATGAGCTGAGCGGCTGTCTCTCCTGCTTCCGGATCGAAGCGCATATCCAATGGGCCCTGATCAGAAAAGGAAAAACCCCGATTAGCGGAATCTAATTGAGCCGATGAAACACCAAGGTCAAGTAGAAAACCGCTAATTGGAGTAATTGCGTTGATAGCATCTGATAGTTTTGTTATTTGTTTGTAATTTTCACGGCGCACTATCGCTCGCGCGCCAAACGGCTTCAACCGACTCGTAGCCGCGGCAATGGCTCGAGGGTCAAGATCTAACCCTAACACTTTTCCTTGCGGTCCAGTTTTCTCTAAAATTGCAGCTGCGTGCCCTCCTCCTCCGACCGTGCCATCAATATAATTCTTGTTCGGTCCGACCTGCAGATAGCGCAGGACTTCCGGCAGCATGACTGAAATGTGCTGATACTCGTCCATTAGACTCCTAGACTTCCCAGATTTTCGGCAATATCGGTACTATCGCGCTCTGTCTCTGACTGATACTTACGCCACTTAACTTCATCCCAAATTTCCAAACGGTTCATCAAACCGGCCATTACTACAGCTTTCTTGAGTCCTGCAAACTTCTTCAAATATTCTGGTAAGGTAATACGTCCTTGGCCGTCAAACTCTACTTCCATCGCTCCCGATAACATCAAGCGAGCAAAGGCACGAGACTTAGCTTGTCCGATCGGTAGATCAGAAATCTTGCCTGATAACTTCAACCACTCTGCTTGCGGATAGATAAACAAACAATTATCCAAACCTCGGGTCACTACTGCTCCTTTGCCAAGTTTCGCTCGAAATTTCGCTGGGACGAGCAAACGGTTCTTATCGTCTAGGTTGTATTGATACTCACCTATAAACATTGGATCAGGAAATAGGAATTAGGCTTTAGGCTTTGGAGAAACTATAGTTATGCACAATCGATAGAGGTTATCCCCACTTTCTCCCACTTGGTACCATTATATACCACTTGATACTATTTTTCAACCACGGATATCCACTTTATTAGGACATGTGGGGTATCTTTTGGCAAGGTTATTAAATAGGGAGTTATTTGTTAATTGTTATTAGTTATTAGGGTATGAGAACGGGGTCCGGGATTAGGTATCCGCTATCCGGGATAGGAATAGCAATTTCGGGGCATCAAGTAACTAATGCAATAAAAAAATCCCCCGTCATCGAGCTCAGCTTGATGACGGGGGTTTATGCTTATTGATCAGCCGTTCAAGTGCAGATAGTCGAAGACGACTTCGAACAGCCCATTGCCAGAAATACGCGCGATGTGACGAGCGTCTGGCAAACGGAGCAGACCTGACTTATGACCCACTGCCAGCATCAGAGCCTCGTTCTGATGCTCTCGGGACAAACCAGCGAAGGAAATCAGACCACCGACTGTCCTGATGGCGCCAGCATACTGCTTCTGATCTGGCTGTCCACTTTGCCAGCTACTGACGTGGTCAGGATTCTGGAAAAGACGAGCTGAATTCTCCAAACAAAGAAGGAAATCCGCGTTCGCTCTTTCCGCCATGGAACACCCGATGGCACTGACGAAGATTATTTGACCCGTGAACTGATCCCGAACGCTAAAATAACCACCGTAAGCTCCAGATTCAAGATCACGGAAATGCTGCAGCTTGGGGAAAACCCACTCCAGCGCTGACGACAAGTTATGAATCGCGACCGGCATTCTCACTAACTCAATCAGACCCATGACTTAGCTCCTGTGGTTTAAGTTACTGACCGCAGCCGGCAGCTGGATTGTCCGTATTGCCACTCCGCAGAGCGCAACCGACCAGGAAATCATTCGGCAGGGTATTGAACAGTACCGCATGGTACCTGACGTAGAAATGAGGCTGATCGGAAA
>CAZPQR010000038.1:0-2200 GCA_964588865.1 uncultured Gammaproteobacteria bacterium | reverse complement strand
AGGGTATTGAACAGTACCGCATGGTACCTGACGTAGAAATGAGGCTGATCGGAAATCTGGAAATCAGCCACATGCGCCTCGAGAAAGTCCTTGACGTTACTCATGCGACTCATCTCGTTACCGAAGCTATGAACGACGCTACTGAAATCGACCGTGCCGAGATCGGGCTTAAGCTCGAATCCGCCGCAGTAGATGCCATAGGATTCAGCCAGCCGCTGATGGTGATCATCCCAGATGATGACACAGAAGATGTGCCCGCCGATACGATGATCCTCAGGACTGTAGAAATCCCGACTGTAGCTCACGGCCGTAGCAGTGCGCCCATCGGCCAGCGTCAGCATGGGCTGACCCATGAAGTTCGTACTCTCCTCAATGTCGCGGAAGACCAACTGCGGTTCTGTCGGCTTGTTCACCGTCGGACAGTCCTTGCCGCAACCAGAGAACAAGACAGCGATCAACAGCAACACGATGTTACGAAGCATTGTCACCTTCTGTGATGAGATGGATGTCCGAACTGCGCATCAGCAGAGCTCGAGGATCTTCTTCCCAGCGGATAACCATTTGTGTCATGGTCGACCACGGGACGCTATGAACATTACGCCGATGAAATTCGATCAACGTTTCGAAACTATCGACCTCCATTTCAATGATACGAACTTCGTATCCGGCACGCACGGCAGCCTGATAATAAAATTCGTATTCCCAGAGCTTCGAACTGGTATTATCAACGATCACTGAGCGACCAGCGCTCAAAGCCTGGAGAAAAGTCTCACGACAATAGGCATGGGCTTGTGTCAACTCCAAGGCATCAAACTGATACTGCCCGCTCCGACCAAAGTAATCATCAGCGCTAGCAATAACAGCTTGGATGAGCGGTGCCAGCAGCTTGACCACAGTCGACTTACCACTTCCAGGCAGACCACGGAAAATATAGCAGTATTTGGGATTCATTGTGAAACCCTCATTTGTGAGAGAACAGCCCAAAAAATTTGGAATAAATTAAAATAACATAGTTTGGGTACTATGTCAACATTATAAAACGGTACTCGGTGCTAGCTACTCGGTACTCGGAAGTCGGTATCCGGGACCCGGACTCCGGATAGCGGGTAGCCGATACCCTCCCTATCTACTAACCATTTTGGTCGCACTAATATACTCGATGAATCCAGCTTGCAATTGCCTTACATCTCGCTTCAGATCGACAATATCAGACTTAACAACAGTAACATCCTGTTTAATTTCGTGCACATCTTGAGCCAGCGAAGAAATCGATTCATTCTGTAAGGATTGGCTTTGATTGAAATGAGAAATAATTTCCTGAACTGTGCGTGTTAGTACAGTATCGATGTATTCTTTCATTACAGTATTCGAACGCTCTATTGTCGCTTCCAAAATATCTCTAGTGATAATTTCCTTCTTACTCATACAGCCATCATAGATGTTTAGCATTAGAATTCAAGGCCCATTTCTCCACAACAAAAAAAGACGGCTATCACAATAGCTGTCACAATCTGGCTACTTGAATCTCGGATCGCGGCTAGCCGACCCCCTGCTCACCAATTGAGCTTGTTAATACCAATCAAAGCGTACAAGGGTCTGTCAAATCATTGTTGAACGTGATTAAACTGATACGGAAAATAACATTTAATCGCGTCGTCGGTCCAATTGTGCATGGGGGCGGGATTGAGATTATTTTGCTCAAGGGTAAAATTCTTTTTGAGCGAGTCACAAATACTAGCCGTGGCCGCTTCATTTCCCTTATTCAAGGTAAGTAACCGCTCAAGGCAACTTTTCTGAGAGTTTGCCATTTTCGGCAAATAACATGAGGCTGGATTTGTCGATGTGACAAATGTGCTAATAATTGCTTTTGAGCAGTCAGAATAATCAGAGATGAACAGGCTAGCATTATCATACGTGGTATTACAGAGTTTGAAGTCATTGGTCAGGATGGCGTAACGTACATCACAGTCCTGTGTAGCTGGGCCCTTACTATAATCTCGCATCATGCCTGCTGCCTGTGACTTGCAGAGGGCATAATCGTCAGGCTGTTGAAAAGCTGATTTCATACAAGCATGCCACGCCCGATAGCGAGTTAGGCCAGCACATTCATCCATAGTAAATGAAGAATCTTTAGCGACTTGCTCAAATTGTCGATCACAGATCATGATTGAACGACCATCTTCAATAGTATCTTTGGACG
>CAZPQR010000037.1:3875-6878 GCA_964588865.1 uncultured Gammaproteobacteria bacterium | reverse complement strand
ATAAAGTTACTATCATCGATTTCCTTCGAGCCATCGACGATTTGGCCGTGGCTGCCATCATGGTTCACGGCCGTAGCTTCGAAGGATCATTTAACGGCGCTATCAATACTGAAGTTATTAAAGAAGTCAAAAGCATCTTCACCCAAGGTCCAGTCCTCGCTAACGGCGGATTGACTACGATTGAAAGTTCCAAGGAAATACTAGAAGCCACCGGTGCTGACGGTCTGGGGCTAGCACGCAGTGTACTGGGTAAACCCTGGGTCTTCCGACAAATACGTGACTATCTCACTACTGGCAAGTATCAAGCGGCTACCTGGGACGAAATCAAGCAAGCGATGCAAGATCATACTGATTGGTTCTATCAGCTCTACGGCGCCGAACATTTCCATCCCATGCGCCGCCATCTAGCTCACTATATCAAAGGTCAGCCTAACGCTTCAGAACTCCGGGCTCAATTGGTACGAGTCGAGTCACCAGAAGAAGTAAAGAAAATATTGCAAGCTCTATAAAATAACTCCGCTAGATAACTTCATATCTAGCGGAGTAAAAAAATCTCCCCCGGAAACCGATGGCTTCCGGGGGAGTTATTCATGACGTTACGTACGACCGCGACCGCGTCCTCGACTCTTGTTGGGCTGATTCGGACGAGGCGGGTTGGCCGGTGCAGGGGCTTCGGTTGTCGCTTCTGCTGTTGGGGCTGGTGCAGGAGTCACTGTCCTGGACGCATTATTTGCCGCCAAGAACGTTCCCATCAGCTCGAGAGCTCCGCCGGAACCTTGGACGACAACAGTTTTTTCGCCCAACGAATCACCGCCCAAGACCTGAAGCCAACGTTCGGCTGCTCTGGCCTTGATCCGTTCGCGTAGTTCGGTAGTTAGGATCGGCTTTCCTGGTTCAACCGGCTCATTCGGATCATTCCACTGAGTAGGAGTGATACCTTCCTCGGCCAAAATCAAGCCGATGAAACGATTCATCTCCTGCTGTCCTTCGACCAAGCGAGACAGCTTCTGAATACGGAGCTGCTCCAGCTTGGTACGGGCAGAGACGATGTCCTCGTTTTCGATGACATTCTCGATACCCAGCCGGAACATGATGCAGCCCAGCGTCTCCAGAACCCGTCGGATCAGCGTTCCCTCGAACGCATGATGAGTTCGGATTAACTCCGACAAGCCTGCTCGCTGAATTTTCAGCAATCGAGCTGACCAATCAGCCCAATCAGCGTTCTCTGACACAGGTTCAGTCAAGGCGCGATCAGCTGGCAGCTCCAGAAGCAGACGCATGACGTCAGGCTTCTTGAACCGCTCATCCAGCTCTTGGACGTCAGATCCAGAACCATCGAGATTGCCCATGGAGGCAAAGATATCGATGATCCGAATCAGAATGTCCACATGTGACTGACGATAGCTGCTCCAGCATTTTGCTGGCGGACGAGCTTTGTTTTCATTTTCAGGATCCTGGTTGTAGACGCTTGCTGGATTATTGAAATCACGCACCAGCTCGTCGCTCTTGGCGTGAAGCAGGACAGGACCTTCAACCACCAGCATACGCTCGTAGTCAAGGATAGCAGTCAATTCACGCAACAGCGTCTCGACCAGGTTCTTGCCGGCACCGATATAATTATCGGTGAAATCAGCCGACAAGCCAACGAACGTCCAGATATCAGTGATAGAGAAGTTCCAGTCCATCGTGAAGGCCAGTCGAGCACCCGCAGAGTTGGCATCTGACCCAGGCAGCAACTTGCCATCCGGATCAAGAATGTGAGTCGACTTCAGCTTGTCAGTAGTGAGGACCTTAGTGATATCCTCATCCTTCATCCCAGCAGACCGAAGTACGACCACAGCGCGTTCAATGGCGGCAGAGACCCTAATAGTCCTATACGGTTGCAGCCATTTCACGAAATAAATCCGTCCAAAGGTCAGGTTGAAGCCGGGATACAAAATTCTCCATGGCTTACCGCCGACCTTCATGGCCAGACGATCGGGAAACTGCACTGACTTGATACCTGTCAGCAAATACTCCAATCCCAGCACCAGAATAGCCAGGCGTGCGAACAAGTTCACCCAGACCAGGGGGTTGGTAAGCCAATGGTACCCTTCGGTGTTACTCGGAATGAGCGACCAGAAGAAGTAGAACAGCGACTCGTAGCCCCATCCAGGGATGAACAGAACCGAGAAGACTGCCAGTGCGACCACACGCCAAGCGGATATCTCCAACTGGGCGCGGTAGTCCATCAGCTTCTTGTCCGGCTTCTGAATACCGATCGCCAAATTTCTGACGATCAGCAAGATCACTATACCAGGAAACAGAGCAAGGACCGTAAACCAATAGACAAGCCAGAACAGCCACATATTTACCTCCAGCGTTGTATTACGTAACGTCTAAGCCGGTCGAAACCGACTATTGTTAACGAACTTGTACCCTATTTGGGTATCTTTATAGTATATCTAATATGACTAATTTTGTCAATAGTAAGTAACATAAAATGGCTTTAATAAGCCATTTTATTCTTAAATATCGAATTTTTAGCTGGCCGATTCTACCCTATTTCTTCTTGGACTGAAGCTCACGATCTAGCTGCTCTAGCAACTCCTTTTCTTTCTTGGACAGCTTATCTGGTACGGTTACATTGACGGTTACCAGCTGATCACCCGATCCTCTACCAGTCAATTTGGTGAAACCTTTGTGCTTGAGGCTAAAAGTTTTGCCACTTGGTGTACCAGCTGGGACTTTGAGCCTGACAGAGCCCTCCATCGTCGGCACCGCTACCTCACCGCCAAGGGCTAAGGTTGTGAAAGGTATTGAGATACTAACCAGCAGATCATCTTCTTGTCGGGTAAATACCTTATCAGACTCGACCCGAATAATAATATAGAGATCGCCAGGATTAGATTCTTTGTTGAGGCGCTCACCTTTGCCTGCGAAGCGCAGTGTCTGACCATCACGGATACCAGCCGGAACTTTGATAGTCAGCTGCTCTTGCTGTTTCTCTAGACCGACACCACC
>CAZPQR010000037.1:0-3775 GCA_964588865.1 uncultured Gammaproteobacteria bacterium | reverse complement strand
CCTCCACCGAAACCAAACATATCACCGAAAATATCGCCCATGTCGCCGAAATCAAATTGCTGATTGAAACCACCGAATCCTTGACCGCCGGCGTTATTCCAGTTGAAACCACCAGATCCGCCTCCAGCTTGATCAAAGCCAGCACCAAATTGGTCATACTGCTGGCGCTTCTCGGGATTGCTCAGAACTTGATAAGCGGTATTAATTTCCTTGAACTTATCGGCATTACCTCCCTGCTTATCGGGATGATGTTCATGTGCCAAACGCCGAAACGCCCGCTTGATATCATCTTGCGAGGCGTTCCTGTCGACTCCTAGTGTCTGATAGTAATCTGCTGCCATTCAGAGGTTATTCTTGTTTAGGCTGTTCATCTACTACTTCACCCTCTACTGGTCCTGATTCGGCTTTGGGCTCTGCCTGACCAGAAGCTGCTGACGACTGTTGATACATTGCAGCACCAATCTTCTGGGCTACTTCATTGACTTCATCCAGAGCTTTCTTGACGGCCGCTTCATCGGTACTATCCTTCAAACCACGGAGCGTAGCTAATTTGTCTTCTAAGTTTTTTTTGTCGTCAGGTTGGATCTTATCGCCACTTTCGCGTAATAGACGCTCGCCGGTAGCTAATACTGACTCCGCATTAATCTTGAGATCTGCTGCTTCGCGTTTCTTCTTATCTTCTTCAGCGTGCAATTCAGCGTCCTGACGCATCTTCTCTACTTCTTCCTTGCTCAAGCCGGAAGAAGCGGTAATAGTGATATTCTGTTCCTTATTGGTAGCTTTGTCCTTGGCTTTGACATTGAGGATACCATTGGCATCGATATCAAAAGTAACTTCAATCTGCGGCACTCCTCGAGGAGCTGGTGGGATGCCAGAAAGGTTGAAATTGCCCAGAGTCTTGTTATCAGCTGCCATCTGTCGTTCTCCTTGCAGCACGTGAATGGTTACCGTGTCTTGATTATCGGCGGCCGTGGAGAAGACTTGAGAGCGAGATGTAGGGATGGTTGTATTTCGTTCAATAATCGGAGTACGGACACCACCCATGGTTTCGATACCCAAGGTTAATGGCGTCACGTCCAGCAAGAGAACGTCTTTGACATCACCTTGCAAGACACCAGCCTGTACCGCTGCACCCATAGCCACCACTTCATCGGGGTTAACGCTGATATTGGCTTTCTTACCGAAGAATTTCTCCACTTCCTGAATGACCAGAGGCATACGAGTCATACCACCAACCATAATAATCTCATCCAATTGCGAAGCTTGTAAGCCAGCGTCGGCTAGCGCTTTGCGACAGGGTTCCATAGTTGATTGCACCAAATCACCGACAATTTCTTCTAGCTTGGCTCGGGTAATCTTCATCACTAGGTGTTGTGGTCCTGCTTCGGTAGTGGTGATGAACGGTTGATTGATTTCGGTTTCTGTAGACGAGGAAAGTTCAATCTTGGCTTTCTCGGCTGCTTCTTTCAAACGCTGTAGCGCCAAACGGTCATTGGACAAGTCTACGCCCGATTCTTTCTTGAACTCTTCCAGAATCCATTTGATAATGCGTTGGTCGAAATCATCACCGCCAAGATGAGTGTCTCCGTTAGTAGATTTGACTTCCACGGTATCGTTACCAATTTCCAAAATGGAAATATCGAAGGTTCCACCACCAAGGTCATAGACCGCAATCTTCTGATCTTTCTTTTTATCAAATCCGTAAGCCAAAGCAGCCGCCGTAGGTTCATTGATAATACGTTTCACATCCAGACCAGCGATCTTACCAGCATCTTTGGTAGCTTGTCGTTGAGCGTCATCGAAATAGGCTGGTACGGTGATAACTGCTTCAGTAATGGTTTCTCCTAGACGAGCTTCTGCATCAGCTTTGAGCTTCTGCAAAATCATAGCTGACACTTCTTGTGGAGTGTACTCACTCTCGCCCATCTTCACTTTGACACCGTCGCCGCTTTGGACGATCTTATACGGCATGGTCTTGAGATCACGTTGCACTTCCTCATCGCTATAACGACGACCAATCAGACGTTTGACTGAATAGACAGTGTTACCCGGATTGGTGACGCCCTGACGTTTAGCAGTGATACCTACCAGACGTTCGCCTGATTTGGAAACTGCTACCATCGAAGGAGTCGTACGATTGCCTTCTTTGTTTTCTAATATTTTGGGTTGACCACCTTCCATGATAGCCATGGCGGAGTTGGTCGTACCCAGGTCGATACCTAGTATTTTGGCCATAGTTGTTATTCTTTCTTATTGCTGATCCGGCTAGAAGCCTGACGATCGGTTAATGAATTGATAAAGTTAGAATCTGTTACCTGTTGATAGAGATTAAGGAAATCATCTTCAGTAAGAGCGGAACGAGCGATAACTTCCGGTGCCTCATCGGAGCGTAAGTCTACCAAGATAGCGTTGCCCACCATTCCCTGTGGCATTGTCACGACATTGGCTAGGAGATTAACACTACAGTTGAGGCAGTGTAAATGAGCTAACAAAGAAAACTCGCTTTCGTCCAGAATAGTGACTGTGGCTTGTTGAAACTGATTATTGCAGGCAGGACATTTCTGGATCAATTTGAGACTAAGGAAATGAGAATTATGATTCATCGTCTACCTCCTTATGAGCGTTGACTATGACCCCTGCTGGTCGTAGGAGCTTGCCGTCTAGCAAATAACCGGTAGTAATAACTTTGGTAATGCTGTGATCAGGTAGCTGTTGATCATGTGCGGTATCGACAGCTTCATGCGTCTGCGGGTCAAAAGTAGCTCCCGGCTGTGGCAGAATCTCCGTCAGTCCCATATTCTTGAGAATTTCTCCGGTCTGACTTTGCATATGTTTCAAGCCCACTACCCAGTTGAGCTCTTGATGTTCGGCAGGAATATGAGTGACTGCGCGGTTAAAATTATCAAAGAAGGGCAATAGTTCGGAAATAATTGCCGCTCGCGAGAACCATTGCATCTCCGTCTGACGTTTCTCTTGTTCTCGCTTAAAGTTCTCATAATCGGCCAAAGCTCTCTTCCAGCCGAGCAAATTATCTTCCGACTGTTGGCGCAAAGCTTCTATTGTTGTTTCTTCGGACATATTATAAATGTTGTACAGCTTCAGTTAATAAAGCGATATTGCGAGCATAATCAGTGCGTATCGGGCTAAGCAAACCCATGATCGTCTCCGGTTCGCTTTCGTTGGAGACAAACATAGCACTGCAGAAGGCTCCGAACGGATTGTGTCGACCTAGTAGGATAATCGGTTTGCGTTCTAATTGGCCAAATAATTTGGGCAGGATATGATCCATACGATCAACCGCTTGGCTCAAGGAACGTACCAGCTCTACATCGGTAAACTCTGGCTGCATGAATAAGCGACTAAAGCCAGTGTAGTAGAAATCCGTCACATCAGAAGCGATCACCACGGCAGCATTGGTCAATTCAGCGGCAATCTTAGCTAGACCTCGAATACCCCATTGCCTACTATAGTCACGCAAAGCATCTTGATATTCGGGATCCAATTTCTCAACGGTCATCAGCGACTCTAAGTAGTAGCGGATGCCCTTGATAGTTGGTACACGGCCAGCCGAAATATGCGGCTGATAAATCAAATCTTTGGCCTCCAGATCCAGCAATTCATTGCGGATCGTGGCTGGGCTAAGATCAAATGCTCCGTGCTGAGACAAAAATAACGATCCAACTGGCTGAGCGGAAGCGATGTATTGTTCAATAACGGCTTGGAGTAATTTTTGTTGACGTTCTTCCATTGGGCCTATTGGCACTCGTTATATATG
>CAZPQR010000036.1:0-7159 GCA_964588865.1 uncultured Gammaproteobacteria bacterium | reverse complement strand
CTGGTATAGATTGCCATACCGGTCAAGGCACCGATACGAGCAGCTTCGATATTAGAAATAACTGTGCTTTCGACTTCTAAGGCCGGTTTCGCATCAGTAGCACCACTCAGTCCCCCATCGCCAATGGCGGAGATAGAAAAATCATTCATGTTAATGTTGAAGCGTGCTTTGTGCGTCCAATTCTTACAGCCTTCAGTTGACGTATCAGCATCACAGAGCGCACCCAGTCCTCCCAAATTATCACCTTGTTGGGTTAATGGCGGCTTATCATCTTGGCGTGGTGGATTGAATTTGGCGCCGGTCCAAGTCTGCGCTTGCAACACAGTCAAACCAGCCACTAAGAGTATAACGGGTACGACGATCTGCATTACGATGGTAAATAGTCGTTTCATATTAAGGAGTGGCTAACCACGTTTTGAGCTGGTTAAGCAAATTCTTAGTTAGGATTGTATTACCAATCTGAATTGAACCAGAAGTAGAGATCAATGGACCGTTATTGATAGTCAGGTTGCCTCCGATGAAGAGACCGCTCGCCGTATACAGATTACCGGCTGTATAGATACCAGCAGTCAATAACGAATCTAAAGTAGCCAATCCTAAAGTAGTGGTTTGCAAATTAGCACTAGGCATCTTGATGACTTTAAGATAACTACTGGGTGATCTCCAGCCAAAGCCGTAGATATAATTGCCGTTAATCTCGAAATTCTGTAAATCATAGTAACTCAAAAGATCTAAGTGATAACTCAACACTGTCGGTATCGAAGCTTGAGGTGCTCCAATATCGAAAATAGTAAACGTAGTATTTGTCGCCCCAGTACCAGAAACATAAGCGTAGTTACCAGCAATCTGGAGATCAGCGCCATCGGTGACAATAGACGACGATTTATTGATCAAGGTGGGATTAGCCACATCAGATACATCAACAGCATAAACAGAAGTCGAAGCGAAACTATTGTTGTTGAAGATAAGATAAGCGACAGTCCCTCGTACCGTTACTTTGATAGCTTTGTCGTTACCAGGATCATAGGTCCCGACAGAAACGGGGGCAGCTGGATTACTAACGTCTACAATTCTCAATCCAGCAGTATTACGAGCCAGATAAGCATAGGAGCCCTGCACATAAACATCAGCACCGCTGATAGCCAAGGTACCAACAACCGATGGATTCAAGGGATCATGGATGTCCATGATATAAAATCCCTGACCAGTAACTACATACAAATAGGTACCAGAAATATATAGTCCATCTACCGGAGTATTATCGGATGGCAAAGTAACATTTTTGACGGGTAAGGTTAGATTATTGACGTCGACTACTTGGAAACCATTATTACCATTACCGACGAAAGCATAGTGACCAGCTACTTTGAGCTCTTGATTCGGGACCGAAGCTAATGGTTTAGGCGAGGCATTGACTGGCGTGAGAGCTTCTGGATCAGACAAATCATAAATTGTGAGATTACCTGGACCACTTTGTGAATAGGTGGTATACAATCGAGAACCGTCACTGGTAATACCCCCTGGATTAACGATAGGTCTACTGTTGACTGTAGTGATCACGGTGGTAGTCGGAATCAAATCCAATTTCTGCCTAGCAACTGCTTGAGGATGGCCAAGGGTCACGAGCATATCAGTCTGAGCATCATTACCAACCGCATCCCACAAGCTACTAATTACTCCGCCAGATGTAGCCCAGCCACAATTCAATTTAGTCGTATCGCAGAGTAATTTATCGCCCCAATACAAATTGAAATCCGCGCTACTGGTAGATCGCTCAGTGGCCAAACGATTATTTTCTGCTCCCAAGACCAATTGTCCAGTGACTCGTACATCTGGATCGGTCATCAGTTGCGTTTTGCCAAATAGTCGAGCGCCTGGTCCAGCGATTGACCAAGCATTGATACCATAAGAACTACCAGCGCTATAACCCAAAGCAGCTGTCGGCTGTGCGTACGTCAGAGACATCAAGGTTGGCTGAGGCGCGATCAGATTACCGCGATGATAGCCAGATCTATAGCCCAAATTAACATTGGTCCAAGCACCGGAAGTTAAGCGATAACCAGCTCCGCCTGACCCTTGCCAGTCATAGACATAGGGCACACCATTGATAAAGGTAATATCCACTGCTCCTCCGCTGGGCGCTCCTGTCGGTGCCGGCAAATCGACAAATGGCGTCGACCATGTGGATCCATTATATTTGTAAATTGCGTAATCACCAGTACCAACATACAGATCTTTGCCATACCATGTCCACGCGCTATCGACTGCCGAATTGGTGCCATGCGCTAAGCTACTGAGACTCTGGGAGGCATTAATTAACGTTGGAGCAGCCGTACCATCATAGGTGTAAATTTTAATACCAGCACTTTCAGTTTCAGTCATAATATAGAGCAAACCATCGTGAGCCATCAACTTACTGCCATAAATACAGCCAAAGGTGCCGAGAGTAGGACCAGCACTCCAATTGGTACCATCATAAGTCAACAGCTTACAGCCGTTAGCTGAGTTGGCCGCAGACAGTGCGTATAAATTATTCTTGTAGCTCTCCAGGGCTGACACTTTGTTGAATTCACTAGCTAGTGCCGACACCTGTGTACAAGAATTTGATCCTGAGCCATTGGTGGTATAGAGACGATGAGATGATTGGGCATTATCAGCGAAAACAGCAAACAACTTATCTTGATACGTACCTACAGCGGCCACATTATAGCCAGCAACAGCCGCTCCACAAACGGTTCCGCTGATTTTGGCATTGGACCATTTACCACCACCGAAAGTATTACCTGATTTAGTTTGCAAGCCGGAGTGTGTCAGCAAGAAATTGCCAGCACCAAAATTACGACTCCCCCAATAAATACGGCTCTTAAATACTACCGGCCGCGTATATTGAGCACCGTTGTTAAATCCAGCAAAGGTAATATCCGCTGTTTGAATAGTGGTACCCCATTTGAGATCTGTCTGGGCGTAAACACCGAAATAATTCTGCGCCGTGCTGGATAACCCAGTAGGAATGCCCAGCGCGGTACTGGTGTAAGTGTAGTTATTCCAAGCGTCGAGACTACTTTCTTTCTGCACGCCAGTACTCGAAACATCATTGCCAACGTTTATGATCCGGAAATTATTCATGTCCAGTCGATGATCAGCAATGTGATTACCCAGATTATCACCAGTACTGACTGAGAAGCGACCACAATTTACTTTGGTTATATCGCAGAGCATATTGTCACCCCAATAGAGATTGGAGCTAGCCGCTGTGACACCGACTGGTTGCCAGCCGACATACAAGTTATTGTTGTTACCAGGAAATTCTACCGTAGCTTTCTTACCGGCTAACTGCATATATTGACCGAAGTAAGCGCTATACCCTGCAGTAGTACTAGCGAAGAGCGCATAACCGGTACCAGTATTCTTGGCTTTGACTGTTGGTACTGTCAGAGAGCTACTGGTAGCTTGGATACCGTCCGCCGCTCCCCGCGTGATGAAGCTACCGCCGATCGCGTAGCCAGTCGAAGTCGCGGCTAAGGCCGCTACGGTTACATTATTATTAGTACCAATATTATAGATACGCTTGCCATTCACATTGACATTGGTACGAGCATGGTGGTCACCAAATTCATCATTACCACTCGCTCCCAAGAGCTGAACGTTGCCGTTATTGGGCGGGAAGATATTCAGTCCTGGACCTTTCCAGGTATTGGCCACGACATAACCACCGCTCAAGAGCAGAACGGTTAACAACGAACCAAAGATGATTAGTTGATATTGTTTCATGGCGTCACGTTGGCTTTGGTTTTGAGTCCGCTCAAAGTAGCTTCATCCAGCGCGGTACCAGCTAAAATGATTCCCTGGCTGCCCACCGACAAAATACCTCCGATATTCAGTCGAGTACCGATAGAAGCACTGGTGGCCACCAAGGTTCCTACTTGGGCTACTTGGGAAACTGTTAGTTTCTCTGCCGTGGCCTGTGTCAATCGAGTAACCGGGAAACGGGCTCCTTGGAAACTAAATACTTTCAAATTGGGGTTGCTCGGATCACGATCAAAAATAAATAAATTAGATCCATCCATGACCAAGGCCGACGGTGTGCTAGCGACGTTATTAGTGAAGAAGGGGTCAACAGCATCATTGATGAAACGAATCGCCGTCGGATCATTGGCGTCATACAGCGTGACATTAGAAGTATACGGTGAGCCTTCAAAAGTGTAGTTGATATGAGCTCCTACTAACACATAACCACTCTGTCCTACTACTGATGTTGGTGCGGATGTAAAGGTGGTACTGCTTGATCCCAAGAGGGCAAAGGTTGTCATATCAACAGCATACAGATGTGTACCAGCGGCGTAGATCGTCGATCCGCTGATGGCTGCAGCTGAGACAAACTCTCCTACGGGAGGCTGCCAGCGGCCAATGAAACTAGGGTAAGCCGGATCAGTCAGGCTATAGAAGGTTAAACCGCTATTACGATCTCGATCAACCACCACTAAGGTATTACCTTGAATCAAAACTTGTCGTGGCTGCTGCAAACCCGAAACCGTTCTGACCACTTGCAGATTGGCAGGGTCGGAAATATCAACGATTAATAATTTGGAACTCGTATGGGAATCGGTATCAGCTACCACGTAGGCGTATGAGCCGCGGACGCGCACATCAGTCGGTGAAGTATCGACTGCTGATATACCGCTGATGGCTAAGCCGCTACCGACAAACGAGATATTACGAGGCTTAGAAATGTCCATGACTTTCAAACCGGCCGAGGTAGCTAAATAAGCGTAGGAACCACTAAGATCCAATCCCCAACCAACAGCACCCAAGAGAGGCGAATTACAGGTCGGACTACCAATGGGACACAAAATTTTGGTTCGAGACGGTATGCTAGCATCGAAGATACGCAATCGATCAGACATGGCATACACCAGCTTACCGCGAATTACGGCGTCATAGGCAGCCGTTGCCAGACCGCTTATCGGAGCGCCGGTAATATTGTATTGCAAGCCATCTTCGCCATTACCACTGCTGGGTGTGAAGAAACTATGACCAACATCCAAATCAAATGATGACGCTGCCCGGCCGATCAAGACCTTACCAACGCCACTATTCGGATTATTGATACCGAAAGCATTATCCAACCAGAAGGAAGCATTGCCGACAATTGTCGACCAGCCGCAATTTACCTTACTAACGTCGCACAATAATTTATCGCCCCAGTATAGATTCTGATTGGCCACACCGGCGCGTGGCGTCAATCCCAAATAATCAAAAGCTAATTCTCCAAACTGAATAGCGGCATTGACTCCCGAAGCTACATCATTGAGGATTTGTACTGGACTGCTGGCCGTCAAACCTCTACCGAGCCAAGATCCAGCAGTAACTGCCGGTGCATCTTGGGTAGTTGAAGCGTACAAACCAGCTGAACTATTGGCATCCAAACCGTCACTGGCAGCATACACACCGTAGCCATCATCAGCTTGAGCATCGATGGTAGTAGTGGCAGCATTGGCGCCAGCCATCAAAGCAGCACTACCGAAAAGCAAGCTAGAAGACTGAACATTATTGATCTGATGATTGTTCATGTTCAGAGTCTTGGTGGCTTTATGATTACCGAGACCATCACCACGTGCGCCCGCAGGTACCCAGCCGCAAGTCGGTGAGCTTGCATCGCAGAGCAACGTATTACCCCAATAAAGTGAGACGGTAGCAGAATCAGAAGCAGGCACCGATAGTTGTAGTTGATTGGTCAGACTGTTACCGAGCACATAGCCTTTCTCAGCTTTGACACCGCCGAATAGTTTGGCACCATAGCCACTGGTACTGGTCGCCAACAAGGCCGGCCCTCCTCCAGCATTGGTAGCTCGTAAACCGGTGAAAACGGCATTATTTGAATTCGTTACTGCTCGCAATCCGTAGGACTGATCAGCGCTAAGTGACAAACCAATTCGATCCTGACCATTGATGTATAGAGCTGGATAGTAGACACCACTTTCGAAAGTGGAACGAATATTATACAAACGGAAACGAGGTGTATCATCAGGTGACAAAAACAAAGGTAACCGCGCTTGATGCGGGTCATTGTGTCCCATCTGATCACCGATAGCAGCCGAAGGTGTCTGCAACGTAGTGTTATCTGGAGGCGGACTCGGTGACATGATCCATGTTTGCGCGCTGACGACTAACCAACCACTCATCATGACGATAGCGACAACAGCGAAAACAATGAAAAACTTTTTTGGCATACGTTGGCGAAGTTCCAACTGGAAAATTCTTTACTATTATACCACATAATTGACTGCACCAACAATTATTAGTTATAATAACTTTATGAATTCATTTTTACTTTCGCTTCGCCAGAAAAAAGTTATCCTCATCGCCTCGTTACTCCTACTTATTGGACTCGCCGCGTTGATTTATTGGTTATGGTTAGCTGTCTGGCTGGCACACGATGCCAATCAGAAACCTGACTGGGAGAAGAAAATTCTCAGCGCACCTCAAGTTCCTACTGAAGCGAGTGTTGTCCTTAGTTATACTGGACCAATTCAACGTATTGACGTCCGCGCTGGTCAATTGACCATCCTGACATCGGCCGGTATTAAAACTGTTAGCTTCAATCAATCAACTCCCGTGCAGAGTATTGTCAGTCAACCGCTCCCCGACCGACCACCGTCAGGCCAGACTCCTGCCAAATCCGTAGCCGAGCTTACCTCGCCAGCCACTATCTCCAGTCTAAAGGTTGGTAATTTGATCCAAGTCAGCTCCTTGACGAATATTAGCGGCTTAGCTACATTCAAGGCTGATACCATTGTGGTATTACAATAACTAAAACCTATGAATATCGCCTATATTTTACTGTTAGTTGTCGTTGTGGTAGCGCTGTGGCTCGTAGCTACTTATAACGGCTTAGTACGTCGCAAGAACCAAGTCCAAGAGGGCTGGTCTGATATTGATGTACAGCTCAAACGCCGCTATGACCTTATCCCCAACTTGATGGAGACGGTCAAAGGCTACATGCAGCACGAAGAGCGCGTCCTAACGCAAGTAACCGAAGCTCGCACCTTGGCCATGAAAGCCGAGAATGCCGACACTCGGGCACAAGCCGAGAATGCACTTTCGGGAGCTCTCAAATCTTTGTTTGCCGTAGCCGAGAACTATCCTGATCTCAAAGCTT
>CAZPQR010000035.1:4506-7539 GCA_964588865.1 uncultured Gammaproteobacteria bacterium | reverse complement strand
GCTAGCCGATCGCAGGAACTACGGGTAGCTACGATGCGTGTCATGGCCATGAAATAGTCGTCCCAATTGGGTCTATAGTTAGGCATTGTGTATAAGGTAAGAGTTAGTGCCTGTATTGTACCAAAGGGTATCGACTATTTAAACTTGACGGTTCAAGGTCTCTATCGTAGAGTTCAGATAATTCTGCTCTTTGTCACAAAATCACCCAAAATCAGGCATTGGAGGCACTCTATGTCAGCGCAAACGTGCAATCATACGAGTCGAAAAACTGGCAATGAACACGAATCCAAGTTCTGTCCCAATTGCGCTACCGAGCTAAGAAAGTTCGCCACCGTTCCGGAAAAATGTCATCGTGGTCGTCATGACGAGAAATACAAAACCAAAACGTTTTGCGGTGATTGTGGAAGACGCATGCCGCATTAATTGAGAGCCAATATTATCCGCCCCAAGCAAGTCTTGGGGCTTTTTTTAAATCAAAAAACTGCCCCAAAGAGAGCAGTTTTTTGGTGAAAATTTATAGGCTTACTTTGACTGAAGGACCCATCGATGAGGTCAGGTAGACGCTCTTGATGTAGACACCTTTGAGCTTCTCTGGTTTGACGCTTTTGAGCGCTTTGACGAAGGCTTCGAAGTTGTCGTTAATCTTAGCAGCATCGAAGGAAACCTTACCGATGACGACGTGGACATTACCGAAGGAATCGTTCTTGAAGCTGATCTTACCAGCTTTCAATTCAGTTACTGTTTGTCCTACTTTGGTGGTAATGGTTCCAGTCTTAGGATTTGGCATCAGTCCTTTCTGACCCAAGATCCGAGCGATAGCTGCCAAATCTTTCATCATATCAGGAGTGGCAATAGCAACATCGAAATCACACTTGCCGCTTTTCTTGATCTCTTCGATCAAATCCTTGTTACCGACGATATCAGCGCCAGCTTTCTTGGCTTCGACTGCTAAATCATCAGGGACGAAGGCAGCGATCTTAACGGTCTTACCACTACCGTGAGGTAGAGCTACCGTAGCACGGACCAATTGGTCGCTTTGCTTAGGATCGATACCAAGCTTCACATGAACTTCAATAGAAGCATCAAATTTGACACCAGAAGTATCTTTGACCAAAGCAATAGCTTCAGCGGTAGGATAACTCTTGGTACTGTCGATCTTGGCTTTCTGAGCCTTGAGACGTTTTCCGATTTTCATAGTTATGTGGTTGCGTTCGTATGTATTGGAACTCCCACTGTACTTAATAAATTATGTTCGGCGCGACATCGCTTCGCAGGATGCCTGCCGTTTGGGCTACTCTAGAGTAGCCCCTGCCAAAGTCGCCCCTACGATTAATCTTTAATCGTGATTCCCATCTGTCGCGCCGTGCCTGCGATAATGTTCATAGCGGCGTCGATGTCATTGGCGTTGAGGTCAGGCATTTTGACTTCGGCAATTTCTTTCAACTGCGCTTTGGTCACTACGCCAACCTTCTCCTGTAACGGTTTGCCAGAGCCCTTCTCAATACCAGCAGCTTTCTTCAATAATTCGGAAGCTGGCGGAGTCTTGAGAATGAAGGTAAAGGTTCGATCTTCATAAATAGTCAGATCGATAGGAACCGTAGTTCCTCGCTTATCCTTGGTGGCTTCGTTAAATTTGGAACAGAAATCTTGAATGTTAACACCGTGCGGTCCAAGTGCAGTACCGACTGGTGGAGCTGGCGTAGCCGCACCACCCATGATCTGCAGCTTGACTAATGCTTTGATTGGTTTAGCCATAATTATTTACTTATTATATCGGGATACACTAGAAGCTTTTCTTAAAGAAAAAATGCACCCAACTTAATTATCAATTTCGGTACCCGCGGCCCGAAGCTCGATTATCGAGTCCCGAGCCGCGAGTACCAAGTACCGTTTATAATTTCTTAACTTGCAAAAAGTCCAATTCAACTGGAGTTTCGCGACCGAAGACGGAGATAAGAACTTTGACTTTGCCACGAGCTTCATCGATCTCACTGGCCTTACCTTCGTAATTCTTGAACGGACCATCGACGATCTTGACCATCTGACCGACAGCAATATCAATCTTATACTCTGGCTCTTCGACTCCCATTCGTTGCTGCAATGATTTGATCTCTTCATCAGCTACTGGTGTCGGGATAGTACCGGTTCCGATAAATCCTGTGACATTTGGCGTGTTGCGAACTACATACCAAGAAGCATCAGTTACAATCATATTGACCATGACATAGCCAGGGAAAATCTTCTCACGGACAGTCTTACGTTTGCCGTTCTTGATCTTGATCTTGGTCTCGGTGGGAATCAGTACATCGAAAATCTTATCTTCCATATCCATCGATTCGATACGCTGCTTCAAGTTGCGGGCTACGTTCTCTTCATAACCAGAATAAGTGTGTAGCGCATACCAACGACGACCCTGTTGTAAATTTTGTTTGGCCATAGTCGTTTAACGTAATACCAATTGTAAAGCCCAACTAATCACGAAATCCAGCAGTCCCAAAAATAATGCCAACCCAGCGGAAATAAGCACCACTTCAATAGTATATTTGGTGGTTTGCTGACGTGTCGGCCAAGCGACTTTCATCAATTCTAGCCGAGCTGCTCGCAGGTAGTTGATAATTTTGTTCATAATTTCGCTAATATTAGCCAAATACGGCTAATAAGTATTTTAAAACCGCTCTGGGCGGTGATTTATGTCAAAATAGTACCAGCTTTAGGGGGGAAATGCAAGCGGGCTTTACATGCAGATTTCATTTCATCCTTCAATCCCACGGCTAACAGAAGCGTACAGCTACCCGCCTTCGCCCTTCGGCAATTCTGTCCGAGTAACGTATCCTCCAAGAAATTTAGCTAAGGATGTAGCTTCTAAGCTGAGACTCTACATATAGTTTACCCTCCTTCGCCCTTCGGCAACCTCAGGGCTACGGCGGGTTATCTTCATTTGATTTCCCCGCCTACGGCGGGGTGAATATTAGGAAGATAAAAAGGCCGGTAGCTCATCCCTAGCAAGGGGATTTCGCTACCGGCACAGTGCGG
>CAZPQR010000035.1:0-4406 GCA_964588865.1 uncultured Gammaproteobacteria bacterium | reverse complement strand
AATGTCAATAATCCATCGCCAGCCAGAATCGCCGTAGCTTCGTCAAACTGTTTGTGATTGGTCGGTTGGCCGCGGCGAAGATCGTCATTGTCCATGGCCGGCAAATCATCGTGGATCAAAGAATAGGTATGGAGACACTCGATGGTCGCGGCCACTGGTAATAATTTTTCACTATCGTTACCACCGCAGGCTTCGTAACTAGCGAAAAGCAGCAATGGTCGAAACCGCTTGCCGCCCGCTAACAAACTATAACGCATAGCCTCACCCAATCTCCCTGGGAAATCAGGACCCTGCGCTATGGTCTGCACATAATGATTTAATTGCGCTGTATGCTGTTGGATGAAATCTTCGAAGGTCATTGGATTTAAATAGCTGTCATTGCGAACCCGTTTCGGGGAAGCAATCCCCTTGAAATTGCTGCGAATTTATCAAAATAATAGACCCAATGATTGAGTGACATCAGATAGGCTGGATTGCCGCGTCACCCTTTGACCAGAAGGCCAAAGGATTCCTCGCAATGACAGCTTAAATATCTAAATTCTTCACATTCTTGGCATGCGTCTGGATGAACCGTCTGCGAGGAGCGACTTCCGAACCCATGAGAATATCAAATGTTTCGTCGGCTTTGACCGCATCATCCATGGTCACCAACTTCATGACACGAGCGGCTGGATCCATGGTGGTCTCCCAGAGCTGTTCGGGATTCATTTCTCCCAAACCTTTGTAACGTTGCAAATTGAGCTTGATACCTTTCTTGGTTGGAACTTCTACTTCAGATACCTCTTCTCCTGATTCCGCTTCACCACCTTCTTCATCGGCTGGATTGAGGGCAGTCTGCAAATCTTCATCTTTGATGCCATAGGCTTCCTTGAGCTCGCGCAGCTTCTCATCATTATAGACATACTGAACTTCTTTGCCCATCTGGACACGATACAGTGGTGGTTGAGCAATATACAGCTTACCGCTGCTGACCAACTGCGGGAAATAGCGATAAAACAAAGTCAGAAGCAGCGTACGGATATGCGCACCGTCGACGTCGGCATCAGTCATAATCACGATACGATGATAGCGCAAACCTTCGATATCAAATTGTTCACCAATGCTGGTACCCAGAGCAACGATCAAAGATTTGACTTCATTATTGGCCAACATCTTATCCAGACGAGCACGTTCAACGTTCAAGATCTTACCGCGTAAGGGCAAGATGGCCTGGAAACGGCGATCGCGACCACGCTTGGCACTACCACCGGCGCTGTCTCCCTCGACAATATACAGTTCACATTCATGCGGATCACGAGAGGAGCAGTCAGCCAATTTACCCGGCAGAGTCAGACCTTCGAGAGCGCCCTTGCGTAAGACCGTGTCACGAGCAGCACGCGCAGCGATACGAGCCTGCGCCGCCAGCAAACACTTGGCCATGATTTCTTTGGCGTCGCGAGGATTCTCCTCTAGGAAGGCATTGAAATAATCATAGAAAATAGTTTCTACCGCAGCACGGACTTCGACGTTACCCAATTTGGCTTTGGTCTGACCTTCGAACTGCGGATCGCGCAATTTGACGCTGATGACAGCTGTCAGTCCTTCGCGGACATCTTCGGCGGTCAGATTGGGATCTTTCTCTTTCAAGAAATTATTCTTGCGAGCGTATTTATTGAGAACGCGAGTCAGAGCAGACTTGAAGCCGATCAAGTGCATACCACCTTCTGGGTTGTAGATATTGTTGGCGAAGGTATAAGTCAATTCGCGGAACTCACCACAGTACTGAACAGCGACTTCTACCTGAACATCGTTCTCCGATTTATCAATATAGAAAACTTTCTCCTGCTTAATATCGGAATTATGATTGAGGTATTTGACGTAAGAACCGATACCACCTTCGAAGTAGAAAACATAAGCCTGTTCTGATCCTTTGACGCGTTCATCAGAGATAGAGATGCGGACACCTTTGGTCAGGTACGCCTGCTGACGTAAGTGATCAAGGATAATCTGCCAATCATATTCAAGTACCGTGAAGATCTGATCATCAGCTCGGAAATATTGTTTAGTTCCTGTGCCGCTAGCTTTGCCGACAACTTCGACGGCTTTCTTGGCTTTGCCGCGGACGTACTCCTGCATATACACTTTGCCATCACGTTTGACCTCTGTCTTCATCCACGAAGACAGAGCGTTCACGACAGAAACACCGACACCATGCAAACCACCAGAGACTTTGTAACCATCGCCGCCAAATTTACCTCCGGCATGCAGGGTCGTCATGACCGTCTCCAGAGCTGACTTCTTCGTAACTTTGTGCTTATCAACCGGGATACCGCGTCCGTTATCTTCGACCGAAACAACTCCATCAGGCAACAAACAAATATTGACCGTATCAGCGTGACCAGCCATAACTTCGTCGATAGCGTTATCGACGACTTCCCAGATCATATGATGGAGACCTTCAGAGGCAGTATTACCAATATACATACCAGGGCGTTTGCGCACTGGATCCAAGCCCTCAAGGACAGTAATCTGCTCTGCACCGTAGGCCTGAATGGCCTTTTGTTTCTTATCTGCAGTCATAGAAAATATAAGTGAAATTTAGGGTCTAAAATGGCTTAATTTAAGCTGAAATTAGCCGTATTTTAACTTCTGAAGTATAGCATGACTTACGGTTAAAAACAAGACAATTATATGGCCGATTTGCCATACTTCATGACTCCTTCTGACTAGCTAGAATCGCTTTACAATTGGGCTGATTTTAGCTAAAGTTTGATTCGGTTATTCAACATAATAAAAAGTGAAATTTATGAATTTTGACCTCTAAAGATAATGCTCAACCCTAAATTTAATCGTTTCAATAAAGGACTTTCTCAGATAGATGACTACAGAAAAATATGGACAAAATTCTGCTTTCTAGACGAAAGTGGCTCATTGCACAGTCCCGATGTCCCCTTCTTTACTATTGGTATAATTAAGTGTTCTGAACCATATTATCTAAACACAGCAATACAAAGTGCTCGCGATAGATATAATTTTCATGATGAATTAAAATTTAATAAACTTTCACTAGCGAAACAAGGATTTGCTGAAGAAATATTTAAAATATTCTTAGGGACTAAAAGTTCACAATTTTATTCGTACACAATCGACAAAGAAGGCTCCTACTATCGAAAAAACTTCAACTCCGACCCATGGAAAGCCTACGAAGAGCTAACAATAACATTGTTAGAAAAGGCAGTCATCGCCCCAAATGAAATAATAACCCTACTTGCGGATGATGTTAAAACGCCCAGTCAGTACAAATTTGAAATTACTGTAGAGCACAGTATAAATGATCGATGTAAAAGATTAGCCGTCGCCGGTGTTTGTAGATTAAATTCTAAGGCTAACGATTTATTGCAACTTACAGATTTAATAATTGGTGCAATAAATTATTCTCTCAAACTTGAAACTGGACTTACAAAAAGTGGTGATAAATATAAAAGAAGATTTTCAAAATTAATCGCGAGCACATTAAACCCCAATAATCAGCAAATTATCAACGGGCACAAAGATAAAAAATTCAACATATTTATTGATAAAGATATAAAAAATAGAACAAACAAAAAGGGGCCATCGTCCTAACGGTCGACGCCCTTTAAAGTTATGCATAGAGCTTAACAAATGCCTAAATAATTGTCAAGATTAGCAATAATCCATAAAAATAACCTAACAAGAAATACCTGATTCGTGTGTAAAAGATTATTAAATTCTAAACTATATGATCATAACCGAATGGATTTTAGCAATATGCTCAATTATTTCAGTTCCTATATCTATATGGGCAGTCATAGCTACTAAAAATAATACGAGGTATATTAAAAAGATTGAGCTAAAAATCGGTGGCGGTATCACTATGAATAAAAATGTATTAAACGGGCCCGGAACACTACTACATATAGGTGATAAAAAGTAATTTATATAACTCGCTTATCCACACTCCCCACTTCTCTCATAGCGGTATTGCACTTTGACAACCTCAATCTTAAATGTTAGTTTATTAAATTAGTTCTTTTATAGAAAGTTTCTAACTTTTTTCTAGGGGGGTGGTTTCGTGTCTAGAGACACAAGAGAACTTATTGCAATGGGTATCGGCGTTGTCGGTATTCCGAGTGCGGCTGCTCTGGAAGGAACTTGGCTTGGGTTTGCAATTTTCCTTATGACGGTGTTCGGGATGTACTTCACATGCGAACAACCCAATAGCGACGCACATTCCTAGCTGCTTTAAAACTCAAGGAGGTCAGTCATGGCAGGCAGATTGCCGAAGTGGACACATCTAGTAGCCACTAAGTACGAGGCCGGCAACGAAAGTCCCGTCTCACAACTCATCCTTGATGACCTCGATGTCATCGATGAGTTTCAGTGGCTGATCATGGACACTTTGAATT